>JAKAXG010000350.1 GCA_021827225.1 Actinomycetes bacterium
ATCTTCAGCTTCGGAGACGCCCGCTTCTACGGCTCCATGGGAGGCACCCCCCTGACCGGGGCGGTCACCGGCATCGCCGCCACCCCCACCGGAAACGGCTACTGGCTCGCGGGACGTGACGGCGGGGTCTTCAGCTTCGGCAGCGCCGGGTTCTTCGGATCGGCCACCGGGCTGCCGGCCAGCCACCAGGTGGTCGGTATCGAGGCCACCCCCACGGGAGGAGGCTACTGGCTCGTGGCGTCAGCGACACCAGTAGTGACACCTCCCGGCCCGACAGCGGGGGTGAACGTCTACCTGTCCCGCACCGGGGTGGCCGACTGCTCAGCGGTCTATCCGGTCGCCCGGTCCGTGACGCCTCCCCAGGTCCTGGCCGGGGCCATCAGCGCTCTCCTGGCCGGTCCCACCTCCGCCGAGAAGGCCTCCGGATACACCAGCTTCTTCTCGTCGGCCACCGCCGGGATGCTGAACTGGGCGCATGTCGGCACCAACGGGGTGGCCCGCATCGACTTCGCCAACTTCTCGTCGATCATCCCGAACGCCTCCACGTCGTGCGGCTCGCAAATGCTGCTGTCGGCCCTGAACCACACCGCCACCCAGTTCGCCAGCGTCAGGAGCGCCGTCTATTCGTTCGACGGGAACGTGGCGGCCTTCTACAACTGGCTGCAGTTGGCAGCACCGCCGGCGCCGGCCAGCTGATACGGCGGGCCCGCCCCCGGCTCGGCGCTGGCGGTCCCGACCAAAGCCTTGGACCATTTCCCCTGTCCCGGTCCCTGGCCGGGTCGTAGCGTCGCCACGGTGCGGTCACGAGGACCGCCCCGTGAGACCTCGGAGACGCCATGACCATCAGCGTCGACTCCGCCACTCGCCGGGGCAACGGCGAGCCGGTCATCCATACAGAAGGGCTTACCAAGCGGTTCGGGCACTTCACCGCCCTCGACAGGCTCAGCCTGGACGTCTTCCGCGGGGAGGTGTTCGGATTCCTCGGTCCCAACGGAGCCGGTAAGTCCACCACCCTCCGATTGCTGCTCGGGCTGATCCGGCCGAGCAGCGGTACCGCCCGGATCTTCGATATGGACGTGGGCCAGGTGAAGCGGGTCCATGAACGGATCGCCTACGTGCCCGGGGACGTGGCCCTCTGGCCCCGCTTCACCGGCGCCCAGTGCCTGGCTCTCTTCGGCGGCCTGCACGGTTCGGTGGACGTCAAGAAACGGGACGAGCTGGTGGAGCGGTTCCAGCTCGACACCTCCAAGCGGGCTCGGGCGTACTCCAAGGGCAACCGGCAGAAGGTGGCGCTGGTGGCGGCGTTCGCCGCCCGTGCCGATCTGATCCTGTTGGACGAGCCGACCAGCGGGCTCGACCCGCTGATGGAAGCCGAGTTCGTCAGCGCGGTGCGGGACGTGGCCGCCGAAGGCCGCACCGTGTTCCTCTCCTCCCACATCCTGTCCGAGGTCGAGACGCTGTCCGAGCGGGTGGGTATCCTGCGGGAGGGGAGGCTCGTAGAGGTGGCCGACGTCGGGAAACTGCGGGCCATGCACGGCACCGAACTGGACATCGACCTCGACGGCCCGCCACCCGAGCTGAGCGGTGTGGCCGGCGTCTCCCGGGTGGACACGACCCCCGAGGGCATCCGGGTACAGGTGGCGGGAGAGCCGGGTCCGCTCCTTCAGGCCCTGGCCCCGGCCAGGGTGACCGGCCTGAGATCCCGCGAGGCCTCGCTGGAGGAGATCTTCCTCGGGTACTACGACCGGGGTTCCGCAAAGGGGAGCATCCCAGACGGGCAGGTGGATCATGGCAACTGACCTGGCGCCGGCACCGGCACCGGCTCCGGCCCCTTCACCGGTCGCCGTTGAAGCGCCTCCCGCACTGCTGCACGCCGAGCGGGCGGGCATCGGCCTCGCCGTCCGCCAGATCTGGCTCGGCGCGGTGGTGGTCCTGGCGTCCATCGGATTCCTCCTGTGGGCCGGAAGCGAGGCCTACAACAAGTCGGCCGAGCAGGGCGGCGGGATCATGACCGCCCTGGCGGACAACCCGGCCGTCCGAGCCATCTACGGCCTGCCGACCGCCATCAGCACCGTGGGAGGCTTCACCGTCTGGCGGGTCGCCCTGTTCGTCACCCTCCTCGGCACGGTGTGGATCGCGCTGGCCACGACCCGCGTGCTGCGAGGGAACGAGGAGAGCGGCCGCCTGGACCTGGTCCTGGCGAACCCGATCTCCCTCATGCGCTCGACGGTCACCAACCTGGTCGCGGTCATGGCGGTGCCGGTGCTGGCCGCCCTCCTCACCGCCCTGGTGCTCCTGGCGGCCGGCGCCGAGACCGGGGGATCCTGGCTCTACGGTGCCGGCCTGGGGCTCCTGCTGGCCACTTTCGCCGGAGTGGCGGCGCTGGCGTCGCAGTTCCTGCCGGAACGGCGGCGGGCCGCGGGGATCACCATGGGCGTGCTGTTCGCCACGTTCGTTCTCCACATGTGGGCCGACGGCGGCACCAACGCCCAGTGGGCCCGCTGGCTCAGCCCGTTCGGATGGCTGGAGAACCTGCACGCCTTCGGGGGCAACGAAACCCTGCCCCTGATCCCGCTGGCGGTGGCACCCGTGGTCCTCGTGGCCGCGGCGCTGGCTCTGGTCACCAGGCGGGACGAGGGCGCCGGGCTGGTCCGGGCGGACGACACCAAGCGGGGTGGCACCGCCATGCTGTCAGGACCGCTGTCCTTCTCCATCCGGCAGCGGGCCGGTGAGTTGATCGCCTGGGCGGCGGCCGTCGCCGTCCTCGGGATCATGTCAGGTGGTTTGGCGGAGTCACTGGTCGGCTTCCCCCAGACTCAGCCACAGGCCATGCAGATGCTGAGTCAGGTGGGGATGGCCGAGGCGGTCACCCCGGGCGGTTTCATAGCCGTGATGAACATCTTCTACGCCGTGGTGCTCGCCGGGTATGCCATCTCCTGCCTCCACGGCCTCTATGACGACGAGATCACCAACCGGTTGGACCTGCCGTACTCGAACAGCGTGACCCGCACCGGGTGGTCCGGATCCACCGTGGTCACCACCACCGCCGGCCTCGTGGCACTGACGGTGGTGCTGGGCGCCGGCACCTGGCTCGGGTCGATCTTCTCGGGCGCCGGTCTGTCCGCCGGGGACTCGTTCTCATCGGCCGCCAACGTCCTCCCGGTGCCGGTGATGTTCCTGGGGCTGGCAGTGCTGTTCCACGGGATCCGCCCGTCGTGGACCATCGGAGTCGTCGGAGTTCTGGCCATCGGCCTGTACCTGGTGGATCTGATCGGCCCGGCCCTGTCATGGCCGACCTGGGTCGTGGACCTGTCCCCGTACCAGCACCTGGCCCTGGTCCCCGTGCAGTCAGCGGCGTGGACGGCCACCGTGGTGATCCTGGCCATCGCCGTCACGGCCGGGGCGATCGGACTGGCCACCTACGCCCGCCGGGACCTTCAGTGACCGGCGGGGGCCGCCGGACGGAAGGCGACCGGCATGGTCTCAGCCGGTCACCGTCCACCTCGGCCCGGATCAGCCCGTCAGGTCATCGGCCGGACCCACCCGTCGGTCGGCGATGACCCTCCTGGCGTAGGCCTCGTACTCGCTCTTCTGTCAAGCCTCGCCGCCGTTGTTCCGGCGGCGCCTGGACCGGGCGATGGTCTCCTCGACGATGGAGTTGATGCGGGCGCCGTTGGGCCAGCCGGCGTAGTGGCTGAGGAAGATGACGATCTCGCGCAGCGCGTCGTCATCCAGTTCGCCGTTGGAGTGCGCCGCCGGGATCTGGATGCCGAGCACGTCGGCCGCTCCCTGGCCGGCGAGCAGGCCGATGAGCAGGAGACGGCGGTCCCGGTCCGACAGCCCCGGCCGGTCCCAGATGTCGGCGAAGAGGTGGTCGGCGGTGTAGCGGAAGAAGTCGCCGTCGCCGTCGGTCATGTCGAAACCGTAGACCTGCTCCATCTTGAGCAGGCCCTTGCGGCGCAACTCAGGCAGGTCCCTGAACCTGTCGGGACCGGTCATGCCCGCTCCTCCTCCGGTAGGCCCAGCCCCGGACCCAGCCGTTCCAGGGCCAACCTGGCCAGGGGCACGTCGACGCCCAGCCGGTCGGCCAGCTCGGTGGCGTAACGGAGGTCCTTCTCCCCCAGGGACCGGACGTGGGAGAACACCTCGAACCAGAAGTCGCCCACCGGGATGGGGGCCGCCGTGGCCCGGTGCATGACGGCTCCCGGACCGCCGGTGACCGAATCGGTGTGGCGGACCACCCTGCCCAGCGCTACCAGGTCCAACCCGGCGGCCTCAGCCAGGCGCTGGGCTTCTGTGGCCGCCGTGAAGCTGACGAAGTGGAGGAGGTTGCGGGCCAGTTTCATCCCGGTCCCGGCGCCGACCGGCCCGGCGTGGATGACCTGGGATCCCATCAGCCGCAGGACCGGCTCCACCCCGGCGAAGGCCTCCTCGGAGCCGCCGACCAGGATCGCCAGTTCCCCCCGGGCGGCGCCCATGGCCCCGCCCGACACCGGCGCGTCCAACACCCGAACCCCCGACGGCGCCGCTCTGGCGGCGAGGGCGGCCGGGGTGTCGGGTGCGACGGTGGAGTGGATCACCACCGTGAGCGGGCGACCCTCCGGGCGCCGGCCCGCGACGGCGAGAAGCTGGTCGAGAACCTCGCTCACCTGGCCGTCGTCTCGGACCATGACCGAAACCACGTCGACCGATACCGCCAGGTCCGCCACGGAGCTGGCCGCCCTGGCCCCCGCCGCGGCCAGCTCGGCTACCGGTTCGGCCATGACGTCGTAGACCCACAACTCGGTCGCCTCATCGGCTACCAGCCGCAGGGCCATCGGCTTGCCGATGTTGCCCAGACCGATGAACCCGACGGCGCCCATCAGCGCCGGGCCGCCTGGCCGCGCTCCACCGGCGGCGGCCACACGGTGCTCGGGAGGTCCCTGAGCCGGTAGTGGCCCGGCTGCGAGGGACCGTGGAGGCCCATCCGGTCCAGCAGCCCCTGCGGGGCCTTGCCGGAGCCGGCGATCGACAGGAATGTCGTCGCGGTGGAACCGAGATCGAACCAGTCGCGCTGCCACCCGAACTTCAGCTGCCCGGCATCGGGCCCGCAGTCCTGGCGCTCGATGCCGAACCACGAGCCACCGATCCCGACGATCTCGTACTCCTCGCCCGTCCCGTCGTCGGTGATCCCCGATTTCTGCTTCCAGAACCCCACGACCATGCCGTTGCTCTCATCCATCACGGTGGCCTGATAGTCGTAGTGCCATCCCTCCAGGCCCGCCATCTCCAGCCCCACCGCCCAGTCGCGTATCTGTTCCCGCCCGACCGCCATGAAGTGCTCGTCAGGGGTGTACATCCAACCGTAGGTGGCGTCCAGGGCGTAGTAGTCGGCGAGGATCCGCCAGTCGCCTCTACTCTCGGCTTCCCGGTTCACGGCCAGCCACGAC
>JAKAXG010000351.1 GCA_021827225.1 Actinomycetes bacterium
ACTTGGCGCCCACACCGAGGGCGTCGAACAGCTGCAGCAGGCCGGCGCCGTCGGCCAGCTCGACCGTCTCGCCGTTGGCCACCACCTTCACGGCTGCGGGCCCCTGGCCGCCTTGGCCGCCGCCTTCATCTCCTGCTTGTAGGCCCGCACCCGGCCCAACGATTCCGGGTCGACGATGTCCGCCACCGACATGAACGTGCCGGGCCGGCCGAACGGGCCGGCCGCCTCCTCCCAGCCGGAGGGCCGGACGCCCAGTTGCTTGCCCAGGAGCCCGATGAAGATGCGGGCCTTCTGTTCCCCGAAGCCGGGGAGGGCCTTCACGCGCCGGTAGAGCTCACCGCCGCTGCCCGCCCCCTCCCAGACCTCGGCCGCCCGGCCGTCGTACTCGTCGATCACGATCCGGCACAGCTCCTGGACCCGCTTGGCGTTGGCCGCCGGGAAGCGGTGCAGGGCCGGTCGGGCCGAGAACACCTCCGCCAGCTCGTCGGGGTCCATGGCCGCGATCTGGCCGGCATCGAGCCGGCCGCCCAGGCGCTCCTTCAGGTCCAGAGGGGAGCTGAACGCCCGCTCGAGCGGTATCTGCTGATCGAGCACCATGCCGATCAGCAGGGCGAGAGGGTCCTCGGACAGGAGCTGGTCGGCGGCGGCGTTGCCGGACAGTTGCAGCTGGGCCACCCGCAGAGACTACGCCAGCCCGGGGGCGCTCAGGCCACCTGGCGCGGGATGTGACCACCGCCTCTGGCCGCCGGCCGGCCGGGTGTGGCCTGCTGGCGGGCGAATGACCCTCTGGAACAACTGAAAACCTCGAGTCGATCGGAGACGGGCCATGAGCCTCAATCTGGCCACCATCCTGCGGGAGTCGGCGAGGGCGTACCCGGACAAGCCCGCGGCGCTGTTCGACGGCGGACAGATGACCTACCGGGAACTGGACGCCCTGTCGGACCGCTTCGCGGCGGGCCTGCGCCGCTCCGGCGTCGGGCGCGGAGACGCCGTCGCCGTCCAGCTGCCGAACCTCCCGCACTTCCTCATCGCCTACTTCGGGATCCTGAAGAACGGCTCGGTCGCCGTGCCGCTCAACGTGCTGCTGAAGGCCCCGGAGGTGGAGTACCACCTGGCCGACTCCTCGGCGTCGGCCCTCATCACCTGGTCCGGTGTGGCCGCCGAGGCGGCCAAGGGGGCGGCCGGCGCCGGCGTGCAGGAGATCTACGTGGCCGAGGTGGGAGTCCCCAACACCCACGGGGTGGGCGTCCCGGTCGAGAACCTGGTGGCCGGCGACGACGTCCCCGCCCCGTTCGAGCTGACCGAGCCGGGCGACACCGCCGTCATCGTCTACACGTCGGGCACCACGGGTCGGCCCAAGGGCGCCGAGCTCAGCCACTTCCAGCTGTTCATGAACGCCGACACCCCCGGCCGGCTGTTCGGGATCAGGGAGGACGACGTGGTCCTGGTGACCCTGCCGCTGTTCCACGTGTTCGGGCTCAGCAGCATCCTGAACGTCTGCGTGCGCTTCGGGGGCACCATGTCCCTGGTGCCGCGCTTCGAGCCCGACAAGGTGCTCCAGGTAATGGAGCGCGACGGGGTGACGGTGTTCGAGGGGGTGCCCACCATGTACATCGCCCTGCTCAACCACCCCGACACCGGCCGCTACAACCTGAGCCGCCTGCGCATCGGTATCTCCGGCGGAGCGCCGATCCCCGCCGAGGTGCTGGACGGCTTCGAGCGCAAGTTCGGCATCGTGATCCTCGAGGGCTACGGGCTGTCGGAGACGGCGTCCACCACCACGTTCAACGTCAGCGCCCAGGAGCGGAAGATATACAGCGTCGGCAAGCCCATCTGGGGTGTGGACGTGCAGATCTGGGACAACGAGGGCAACCGGCTCCCGCCCGGCGCCGACCATCCCGGCGAGATCGTGGTGCGGGGAGTGAACACCATGGTCAGGTACCACAACCGCCCGGAGGCCACCGCCGAGGCCTTCGCCGGCGGATGGTTCCACACCGGCGACATCGGCTACGAGGACGAGGACGGCTTCTTCTTCGTCATCGACCGCAAGAAGGACCTGATCATCCGGGGCGGCTACAACGTCTACCCCCGCGAGATCGAAGAGGTCCTCTACGCCCACCCGGGAGTGGCCGAGGCCGCCGTCGTCGGCGTTCCCCACGACCTTCTCGGCGAGGAGGTCAAGGCCTACATCGAGTTGAAGCCGGGCGCCTCGGTGACCGAGGAGGAGCTGATGGCCTACGCCAAGGAGAGGCTGGCCGCCTACAAGTACCCGCGGCTGGTGGAGATCCGGGCGGCCCTCCCCAAACTGGGTACGGGCAAGATCGCCAAGGCCGAGCTGCGTTGACCGCCGGCCCGCCGGTTCCGAGGGACCGCACCGACGACTACACCGAGGAGATGGCCGCCCGGCGCCGGGGTTTCGTGGCCGAGCGCACCGGCACGGAGCTGCACCACGTCGGCAGTTACACCGTGGCGCCGGCGGTTCTGCCCGGCAACATCGAGAACTTCACCGGGGTGGCTCAGGTCCCCATCGGGGTGGCGGGGCCGCTGACAGTTCACGGCGAGCACGCCGAGGGCGAGTTCTACGTGCCCATGGCCACCACCGAGGGCACCCTGGTGGCCAGCTACAACCGGGGGATGAAGCTCCTCAGCCGGAGCGGGGGAGTGACCGCCACCATCATCGACGAGTCGATGCAGCGGGCGCCGGTGTTCATCTTCGACGACGCCCGCCGGGCCCACCACTTCGGACGCTGGCTGGAGGAGCACTTCGACGACGTGAAGGGCGTGGCCGAGTGCACCACCAGCCGGGGGCGACTGGTGGGCATCCGCCACTACCCGGTCGGTCCGCTGCTCTACACCAGGTTCAACTACACCACCGGTGACGCCGCCGGCCAGAACATGACCGGGCGGGCCACCGACACCGCCTGCCGGTGGATCGTCGAGCACTACCCGGGCCCGGTCCGCTACCTGCTGTCGGGCAACGTCGACACCGACAAGAAGCACTCGCGCATGAACGTCCTGGAGACCCGCGGCCGGCGGGTGGTGGCCGAAGCGGTGATCTCGCGCACGGCCCTCGAAGCGGTCACCGGTGTCGAACCAGACGACCTGTTCCGGGCCCGCGAGATCCAGATGGTCGGCTCGTTCATGGCCGGATCGGCGAGCAACGGCGCCCATGCCGCCAACGGCCTGGCCGCCCTGTTCATCGCCACCGGACAGGACGCGGCCAACGTGGCCGAATCGCACGCCTCGCTGACGTACTCCCAACTGCTGGACAGCGGCGACTACTACTGGTCCGTCACCCTGCCGGCGCTGATCGTGGCCACCTTCGGCGGCGGCACCGGTCTGCCCACCCAGCGGGAGTGCCTGGAGATGCTGGGCTGCTACGGCTCCGGCAAGGCGGAGAAGTTGGCGGAGATCTTCGCCGCCGTCGTTCTGGCAGGAGAAGTGTCACTGGCGGGGGCGGTGCTGCACGGTGACTGGGTCAGCAGCCACGAGCGGCTGGGCCGCAACCGCCGTCCCCAACAGGTGACGTAGGACTCTTGGCGACCGCGCCGGAAGCGGCGAGAGTCGCTGAGGGGAACACCCATCGACTCGACGAAGGGAGTCGTCGATGACCACCAAAGAAGCGGCCCGACCGTCGCATTTCTTCCGACACCGACACCACGGAGAGAAGCCACCCGTGGTCCTTCCGCCCCAGGGCCCGTCCCGCATCCCGCCGTGGCAGCGCATGTGGCGACGGGAGCTGGAGCACTATCCCGAACCGCTGCCGCGCTATGTGAACCTGGCCATCGTCGTGGTGGCGGCCATCGTCTTGTACTACGAGTTCTACGTGCAGGCCGCCGTCACCCCCTCGATCCTGGTCCACTACGGCATGACCTGGCCGTTCTTCGTCTACGTGATCGTGATCGGCAACCTGGTCGGCGCCTTCGCCTCGCTGTTCGCCGGGATGGCCGACAGGTGGGGCCGGGCCAACCTGGTGGCCTACGGGCTGCTCATCACCGGCCTCATCACGCTGGTGGGCCTGCCGCACGCCCCGGACATGTGGACCTACGGGGTTCTGTACTCGGTGCTGGGCTTCGTGGAAGGCGTGATCCTCGTCGCCACCCCCGCCCTCATCCGGGACTTCTCGCCCCAGCTGGGCCGGGCGTCGGCCATGGGCTTCTGGACCCTGGGACCAGTGGCGGCCAGCCTCACCGTGTCCCTGGTGGCCAGCCACACGCTCACCCACCTCTCCGGCTGGAACTCCGTGGGTAGGGAGTTCATGATCGCCGGCATCGTCGGCATGGTCGTGTTCGTGATCGCCCTGGTCGGCCTGCGGGAGCTGTCCCCCAGGATCCGGGACCAGCTCATGGTCAGCATGCACGACCGGGTGCTGATCGAGGCCAAGGCGGCGGGCGTGGACGTGGAGGAGAGCCTGAAGCACCCCTGGCGCCAGATGCTCAAGCTCGACACCATCGGCTCCTCGTTCGGCATCGGCATCTTCCTCGTCATCTACTACTCGCTGATCGCCTTCCTGCCGGTGTTCATGGCGTCGATCTTCTCCTACAGCCAGGCCCGGGCCAACCTGCTGGGCAACTGGGTGTGGGCGTTCAACGCCGGAGCTCTGGTGGTCGTCGGTCTGGCCTCGGACCGGCTGCGGGTGCGCAAGCCGTTCATGGTGCTCGGCGTGGCCGTGGCGGCGTCGGCCACCGCCCTGTTCGCCCTGGCCACCACCCACCGCGACACCGGGTACTACGACTTCGTCTGGATGCTCAGCCTGCTGGCGGTCGGTCTGGGCTTCGCCTTCAGCACGTGGTTGGCCGCCTACACCGAGACGGTGGAGGACCGCAACCCGGCGCTGGCGGCCACCGGCCTGGCCGTGTGGGGCTGGGTCCTGCGCATCGTGGTGGCCGGCTCGCTGTTCATCCTGCCCTACGTCGTGACATCCATGACCCCCCTGGTCGAGCACGGCACCCAGGTGGCGACCATCGTCGCCCAGCACCCCGCCGAGGTGGCCACCCTGCAGTCGATCGACCCGGCCACGCTGGCCGCCCTCAACGCCAACCCGGGCAACACCGCGGCCATCGGCAAGGCGGTCACCGAGATCGTCCAGGCCCAGAAGGTGACATCGGCTGCGGCCCTCCAGAAGCTGGTGGCCCTCAGCCAGGTGCCCAAGGCCGACCTGGCCTACCTCAACGCCTACGGGGCCAAGGTGCAGAGGGCCCAGACCGTCGCTCCCCAGGAGTGGCAGCGGTGGTGGTGGGTGTCCTTCGGCGTCGAGTTGGCGTTCCTGCCGACCATCTTCCTGCTGAGGGGCCGTTGGAGCCCCAAGCGGGCCAAGCAGGACGCCGACGAGCACGAGGCCATGATCCAGGAGGAGTTGGCCAAGCTGCACCCGTAACGGCGCACGTCGTCCCCCCCCGGACAGAGAAGGCCGGCCGGAT
>JAKAXG010000352.1 GCA_021827225.1 Actinomycetes bacterium
GGCGAAGATCACCGTGAGCGTGGTGGGCGAGAAGTGCCAGTCCGACTGGTAGACCTTGTACAGCGGTGAGACCAGCGCCGACCCGGCCATCACCACCGCCAGCACCAGGGCGCTGCTCCAGAAGGCCATCGGACGACCTATACGCCTGGCGGGCACGTTGAATCGGGCTGCGCTGACTCGACCGGATGCCATGGGCAGTCCAACTTCGATGGTCGTCGAACTATTCCTCTTCGCGGCTTCAAGAGCAGGTCCGGAAAGTACGCTGGCCGGGATGGCAGGACCGCAGGACCAGCAGGTGTCCGCAGCCGGCTCGGAGTTGCCGGTCCCCGACATCGACGAGGTCGACATCACCCAGGTACTGCAGGCCCTCGCCGATCCGGTGCGGCTCGAGATCGTGCGGGGACTCGCTGTTCGGGACGAGTGCGTCTGCTCCGCACTGGGCCTGAGGCAGAGCCCGGCGACCATCTCGCACCACCTGAAGATCCTCCGGGCGGCCGGCGTCGTCGCCACCCGGGTGGAGGGAACGACGCGGCCCAGCCGGCTACGCCGCGACGACCTTCAGCGGCGCTTCCCCGGCCTGCTCGACGCAGTGCTGGCGTCCCGCTCCTGAGCGTCGTCGCTCTGACCACCAGCCGCACCTGGTCCTCGACGTCACAGGGGAGTGGCGCGGCGGTCCCCTCTGCAGGAGCCGTCCGCCTTCGGAAGCCGACGTCGCCGCCGGCCACCTCCCAGCGGGGTCGTCCCTGAAATCGGCGGGACCACCTGGGCGTGTCCGGCCAGGCCCGGCAAGCCGCCGCCGAGGCGGTCCGCCTGCACTCGGCACCTAGAGATCCGGTCGGGGACCGACACCCGGGCCCCGAAGTACGGCTGTTACAACCCGATCCTACCGTGGTAGTATCGAGGCGTGGCGAAGCTTTCGGTCAGTGTGCCCGACGATCTCGTCGACGACCTTCGGGGGCTGGCCAGCGGGAACATCAGTGCGTTCGTGACCTCGGCGATTCGTCACGAAGTCGACCGCCGCCGGTTGTTCTCGTTCCTGGAGGAATTGGACGCCGAGTTCGGACCAGTCGATGAGGAAGATGTCGAATACTTCGTCGATGTTCTCACTGAGACGGCACGCGCTGGCGGTCCGTCGTCGGCTCCCCGCGGATCCAAAGCGGCGAAGCGGCGTCGGGTGTCCTGACTAAGCGGTGACCGCGCTGGTGCTCGATACCCGGGCGCTCGAGGTCCTGGCCGACCGTCGGGCCGACCCGGCGGCTACGCGAAGGACCCGGGCAATGCTGGAGGCTGCCGCCCGCCTGGGGGTGCCGGTCCGGGTGTCGAGCGCTGTGCTGTCGGAGAGCTATCGAGGTGGACCGGGTGACGCCGCAGTCGACTACGTCCTGGGTCGTGGTGTTCGGCCGTTGACCATGGGCCAGGCGATGGCCCGCCTCGCCGGTGCTCTACGCTCGAGGGACGGCCTGGACTCGTGCCATACCGTGGACGCCTTCGTGGTGGCTACTAGTGTCCGCCTCGGTGGCGGCATCATCGCCACTGGCGACCTGGGCGATCTTCGTGCGCTCGCCAGAGACCAGCCGAACGTCCGGATCGAAGCGATCTGACCTTCGGATCTTCACCACATTTGCACTACAAGAAGGCGCAGAGATGGGTCCCGGACAGTCACCAGGGTTAGGCAGAAACATCGTCTGAGCAGCCGGCTCATGGATGACCCCCAAGCCAACGTTTTGAATCTTCCCGATCTGATAACGCTGAGGCCGACGCCGTGTGGGTCATCGCTGTCGGATCGGTGGCCCGCGGCGAAGATCACCCCGGCAGCGACATCTGTACGACCGGGACCCTGTACGCCAGCTACCGATCGAGCGACTTCTGGAGATCATCGGCGAAACGACCCGAGCGATGAGCGATCAACGCGAGGCGCTCTCCCGGAGGTTCCCTGGACCGACATCGTCGGGCTACGGACCCTCCTTGCTCACCACTACCACAGGGCCCATCCGGCACAGGTGTGTCTGGGTCGTGCATGGCCTCGCGGTAAGGCGGGGTGCGAGCGCAAAGGTGCCGAGGCCGCGTGGTGGACCGGCGCGGCCGTAGCTGTCCGCTGGTCGGGATCAGCCGGCGTGAGCATGCTGGAGCGGTCGCACCACCTTGTTGACCAGCAGGTGCAGGGCAATCAGCAGCACCGGACCGGTGAAGAAGGGGTTCACGATGATCTCCCGCGCCAGCAGTGGGTAGTGGGCCATCGTGGCTGGTGCCACGAACAGGCCGCCGACGGACAGCATGAGGGGCACTCCGAGGACCAGATAGTTGAGCTGGTCCCACTTCACCCGGGTGAGGGTGTCGACGCTCGACATGGCGATCACCCCGAATAGCACCACGGCGGCGGCGGCGATGATGTTGCTCGGGATGCTGACGAAGATCTCGTCGAACTTGAACACGAAACCACCGGCGATGAGCAACACTCCGGTGGTGGCCGTGATCCAGCGGCTCCCGACCCGGCTGGTGCGCACTATCCCGAGGTTGTCCGGGTAGGCGACCAGCGTGAAGGTGCCGAGCGCTGCCCCGAGGGTGGAGGACACCATCTGCCCGAAGATCCCCCACGCCATCCTCTGACCCCGAAGCGTGGTGTCGCTCCACTCGGCCAGCACGTTGTACATCGAGAGGGTCCAGGTCACGCTCGAGAGGATGAGGATGAAGAACAAGATCACCAGCGTGCCATTGACCTTGAACCCGAACGGGAAGAAGTTCGGAGCCTCGAACCACGATGCCTTCGCCACCGGGCTGAAGCTGATGGGTGTGAACAGGGCGTAGGCCATGGCGCCGACGACGATCCCGCCGAGCATGGCGGCCGAACGCAGGAAGCCCCGGGCCAGCAGCAGCAACAGGAATGTGACGGCGATGGCGACCGCTCCGCCCACCCAGTTCGCCGCCCCGAAGCCCCGCTCGTTCGGCGTGCCGACCCAGTTGACGACGGTGGTGCTGGTCAGGGCGGTCATGAGGATCAGATTGATCCCGCCGTAGAGCATCGGGTCGCGGAAGATGCGGGCGATGTAGCGCACCGCCGAGATGCCCCGGATGGGGACCGACAGCGCTGCCCAGATGACCACGGCGACGAACAGGGAACCGAACGCCGCGCCCAGCCCGGCGACCTTCCCGCTGATGATGAGCCCGGCGAACACCGCCGCCCACGGCCCCAGCACGATCGGGAGGCGGAGGCCCATGACGCCCTGGAGCAGGGTGCCCAGGCCGGAGACCACGAAGGTGGCCCCGTAGAGAGCGGCGATGGTGCCGTGGTGCAGGTGGAGGGACGCGCCGAGGATCGCCGGGAACAGGAACATGCCTGTCATGGCGAAGACGTTCTGGATGGACATCACGACGTGCTGGCCGGGCGGCGCCACACCGTCGAAAGGCACATCCAGTACCACCCGGGAGCGGCTGTCCCCCTCGCCCGGCTCGTTCGGTTTGTCGGTGGCGGTCCGGTTCGGCACGCTCTGCTGTGACAGGGTCACGGCTCTTCCTTCTTCTCTGAGGTGATTTAGACCCCGGGTGCGGGTCCGATGCTGGCGAATTGGCTGCGGTAGTAGAGGAGGGGCTCCCCCTCGCCGGCCGCCAGGCTGACGACTCTGCCAACTATCAGCTCGTGATCGCCGGCGTCGTGGGCCAGCTCCAGGCGGCACTCCACCCAGGCCAGGGAACCGAGGATGACCGGTGATCCGGTCAGGCCCTGCACCCACTCCACGCCTTCGAACTTGTAGCCGCCCGAGCGGGCGAACGCCCGGCACACCCGGACCTGGGAGCTGGCCAGTATGTTCACGCAGAACTGGCCGGCGGCCCGG
This sequence comes from Actinomycetes bacterium, assembly GCA_021827225.1. Next base: position 3,831 of record JAKAXG010000352.1, read on the forward strand.
ATCTTGGGCCAGCTGGTGGAGCTCTTCGATGGGGCCAGGGCGACCAGCGGCGGGTCGAGCGACAGGGACAGGAACGTCTGGCAGGTGAAGCCGACCGGCCCGGCGTCCTCCATGGCGGTGACCACAGCCACCCCGGTGGCGAAGTGGCCCATGACCGACTTCAGGTCCTGAACACCCACCGGCTCCGCCGCGTCGTGGTCCGGGGGGGTCCCGGCGGACCCGGTCATGGCGGTCATCTCAGGCCTGGTCGGAGGTCTCGAGGTAGCGGGTGAACCACTCGCACACCTTCTGCCAGCCGTCGAGAGCGGCCGCGGTCCGGTACTTGGGGCTGTCCACCGAGAAGAAGGCGTGACCTGCGTTCTCGTAGACGTGGAACTCGTACTCCTTGCCGAGCTCCTTGAGCGCCGCCTCCAGCTCAGCCACCTCCTCAGTGGAGGGGGCCGGATCCTCGGCGCCGAAGAGGCCCAGCAGCGGGCAGGTGAGGTCCTGGAGGAGGTGGGCGATGGACGCCCGTGGCAGCTGGTCGCCGTCGGGGGTCGAGCGGGTCACGTAGGCGCCGTAGCAGTCGACCGCCGCCTGCAGGTCCATCTGGCACGCGGCCAGCACCGCCTGGCGCCCCCCGGTGCAGTAGCCGATGATCCCGACGCTGCCGTTGGCCGACGGTCGGGCCTGCAGGTAGCTCGCCGAGCCGGCCAGATCCTCGACGACCTGTCCGTCGGGGACCCCGCCCGCTGCCCTGACCTGTTTGGCGGCTTCCTTGGCGTCGAGCCCGGGAGGGGCTTCCCTCGTGTAGAGGTTGGGGCACAGGGCGATGAAGCCGGCCGTGGCCAGCCGCCTGGTGATCTCCTTGGTGGCCTCGTCGTAGCCTGGGGCGTGGTGGACGACGATGACCGACCCGAACGGTCCGGGCCCGAGCGGGGTGGCGAAGTAGGCCTCGATGAGCTCGCCGTTGCCGCTCGGGATGAAGACGGTTTCGGCCTGGATGGCGTCGTACATGGTCCGGGTCAGGGGAGTGCCGGGACCACGTGCTCGGCGAAGAGGTCGAGAGCCCGTAAGCCGAAGTCGGTCGGAGTGTCGCCGCTGATTGGGGTGTAGAGCACGTAGTTGCAGCCGGTCTTGTCCAAGATGGTGCCGAGCTGGTCCCGGACAGTAGTGGGCGACCCGGCGGCCGCCCAGCCCTCGTCCACGGCGCTGCGCAGGTCGGGTGGGTGCTTGAGGTTCTGGGAGCGGGTCATCTCCTGGGTGCGACCCTTCCAGCTGCGCAGGTACGACAGGTTGGCGTTGTGGGTTCGGTAGGCCATCTCGCCCACCTCCATGGCCTCCTCGTCGGTGGGCGCCACGACGATGAACGGGTGGATGCCGAAACGGGTCCTGCCCCGCAGCGACGGGTTCAGGTGCTCCTTGTAGGTGCTGACCTGCTCGGCGATGTGATCCAGCTCGCCGGCGAAGATGGTGTTGAAACCCTGCTCGGCCACCCACGGGACGCTCTGCAGGTTGCTGGTCGGGTACCAGATAGGGGGATGCGGCTGCTGGGCCGGGCTGAACTCCATCGGGACCATGTCGTAGTCGTAGAACTCC
>JAKAXG010000353.1 GCA_021827225.1 Actinomycetes bacterium
CCTGTGCGGCATCGGCCTGCTCACCGGCGCCGGGATGGCCGGCGCCACGCTGTATGTCGCCGCCGACGCCATGATCAAGGGGGCGGTGTTCCTGACCATCGGCTACGTGGTCGTCACCCTCGGCGCCAGCGACGAGTTCATGCTGCGGGGCCGGGGCCGCCGACGCCGCCACCTCCCCGCCGGTCTGGCGTTCGGACTGGCCGGCCTCGGATTCGCCGCCGTTCCCGGGTTCGGGCCCTGGCTGTCGGCCAGCCTCATACAGCAGTCCGCCGACGCCGCCGGCTACACGTGGCTGCCACCGGTCCTGGTGGTGGCCACGGCGGTGACGGCGGCGACCCTTCTGCGATCGGGGGGCCGCATCTTTCTCGGATGGGGAGGGGACCGGGATCCGCTGCTGACCTCCGCCCAGCCCGACGAGCCGGAGGAGGGCGAGCCGCAGGAGGAGAGCCGCATCAGCACCGTCAGCCTCCTGCCGGCCGGGGCTCTGCTGGTAGCCGGTTTCGGCATGGCCTTCGCCCCCCATCTGGCCGGATACGCCACCCAGGCCGGTCGGCAGTTCCTGGATCTGCCGGGCTACGTCGCCGAGGTGATCCACGGCCGCTATCCGCCGCCAGTGACCCGCCTCCCGGCGTTCCACCCCACCGCCGGGTCGTGGGCCTACGGGGCTGCGACCACCGCCGGGGCCCTGGGGCTGGCCGCGGCCAGCCTGGCGTGGTCGAGGGCCCGGACCCACGGTTTGCTGACCAGGGTGGTCCTGCCACCGCTGCGGGTCCTCAAGGCGGTCCACTCCGGGCGCATCGGCGACATGGCCACCTGGCTGACGGTGGGGGCGGTGGCTCTCTGCGCCGCCGGGGCCGTCACCCTCCGCTGAGGGCCTGCGCCTACGCCGCCGGCGGGGGCTGGACCAGCGTCAACAGCGGTCGGGATGCCGCCGGGGTCGCCGGGAGCGACCCATCACAGTCGAGCCGGTCCTCGATGGCGCCCAGATCGCAGAGCGCCCGCCAGCCCAGTAGGGCCAGGCCCACCACTGTCAGCACCGCTGCTATCAACACGCCCACATCCATCGGCTCTCGACCCTTCCGTCTGGAGGGTAACTACCCCGCAACCGGCGATATCCCACGATTAGCCGATCGGTCGACTCGGGCAGGATTGCCGGGGGGCCGGCCGGCGACCTCATCGCAACTGAAAGGACAGATCCATGCGCGCTGCCATCTACACCACGACCGGTGAGGCCCGGCAGGTCCTGCGGGTCGAGGACGTGGAGCGACCCGAGCCGGGACCGGGCGAGGTCCGGGTCCGGGTCTCCCTGTCGGGGGTCAACCCCACCGACGTCAAGACCAGAGCCGGTCTCACCCCCCGCTCCATCGACGGGTTCCAGGTCCCCCACCAGGACGGGGCGGGCACCATCGACGCCGTCGGCCCCGGGGTCCCGGCCGGCCGGGTGGGCGAGCGGGTGTGGCTGTGGATGGCCGCCGTGGGCAAGTGGGGTACCGCCGCCGAGTGGTGCGTCGTGCCCTCCGAGCAGGCCGTGCCCCTCCCCGACCGGGCCGCTGACGGCCTCGGAGCGTGCCTCGGCGTGCCGGCCATGACGGCGCACCGCTGTCTGTTCGCCGACGGGCCGCTCGACGGGGCCGCGGTCCTGGTGGCCGGCGGCGCCGGGGCGGTGGGCCACTTCGCCATCCAGCTGGCCCGGCGGGCCGGGGCCCGGGTCGCCACCACCGTCAGCAGCCCCGAGAAGGCCGAGCTGGCCGCCGCGGCGGGAGCCGACCTGGTGGTCAACTACCGGGAGCCGGACGCTCTCAGCCGTCTGCGGGACTTCGCCCCGGTGATGGACCGCATCGTGGAGGTCAACCTGGGCGCCAACCTGGACCTGGACCTGGGCCTGGCCGGCCCCTCGACGGTGGTGGTCACCTACGCGGCCACGCCGGATGACCCGCAGCTGCCGGTGCGCCGGTGCATGTCGGCCAACGTGACCCTGCGCTTCATCCTCCTCTACGGCGTGCCCCGGCCGGACCTGGTGCGCGCTGCCGACGACGTCACTGCCGCAGTGGCCGCGGGGGATCTGACGGAGTTGCCGCTGGCGTTCTTCCCGCTGCGCGACGTGGTCGGCGCCCAGGAGGCGGTGGAATCCGGCCGGGTGGGCAAGGTCGTGGTGGAGCCGTGAACCGCCCGACCGGCGGGTAAACGGCGCGCTCCTGGGAATATCCCTCTACGGCGGCCCCCCGTCCGCAGGGACGGGGGCCGGCGTAGACGGGCGCCCCGGTCCAACGGTCGGGTGCCGGAGCAGACCCAGGACGGTCAGTTGCGCAGTCAGTTGTTCAGGTTGTTCATCGCGCTCTGTTGCGCGGCGCTCGCCACCGTGGCGGCGTGGGCGGCGACCGCCTTCGCCTCGGCGGTCAGCGGTCGACTGAGCTGGGCGCTGGACGCGCCGTTGGTCGGCGTGGGCTCGGGTGTGGCGGTGCTGGCGGTGGGCGCGGTGAAGCTGTTCTGGCGGCGGAGGGGCAGGCGGTTGCTGGCCCTGCTGGTCGCTGCTGCTACCGCAGCGGCTTCGGTGGCCGGCGTGGGGGTGAGGGACGTCTCCACCATGGCGGCGGGAGCGCGCTCGGGTTGTGCCGCCGGGCTGGGACGCTGCGAGGCCACCGGCCGGCCCAAGATGCCGCTGCTGCTCCACATCGGCCCGGTCCAGGCCCGGCCGGTCATCAGGGTGATGATATGGGGGGTGTCGGGGCCCGAGCGGGCCGTGGTGGAGCGGACAGCCAGGTCCGCGGCCCGGCTGGGGCAGCCTCTGCTCCGGGACTACTACGGGGTGGCGCCGGCCGTCTACGGGGGGTCGTGGACCGTCCCCGGCAGCCCCCACCGGTGGCTGCGCCGGCGCCATCAGAAGTCCCTGACCCCGCCGGACCTGGCCGACCTGGTCCGGCGGGCCCGGGCCGCGGAGCACTGGCCGGACACCGCCGACACGCAGTACTGGCTGGCCACCGATCTCACGGCCGAGCAGATCGGTATCGGACCGGCCGGGTGCGCCGACCACCTCCGGCCGCCGGGGGTGGCGGGCAGCATGGTGCGCCTGCCGTTCGCCAGTTGCAGCCTGCCGGCCACCAGGCCCCACCGCGTGGCGGCCGGCTGCCGGCCGCTGGCCGTCGTGGCCCCGGCGCTCGTGGCTCCCCCGACCATCCAAGCCGGCATCGAAACCTTTATCGTCCACGAGTTCGCCGAGACCGCCACCGACCCGGCCGGGGGGTGGACCGTCCTGGTGGCGGCGCGCTGCCACGGCGACCCGCTCCTCGAGATCGCCGACGTGTGCGAGCCGGACGGCAGCTTCATCTCCGCCCCGGCGTGGGACACCGCCGCCGGCTGGCAGCCGTCGCTCCTGCAACCGCCCTCCACCGGCCATCCGGCCCGCTGCGTGAACCCGGCCCGTCCGGACCCGCCGGCGGCCGGTCCCGGCCGGATCCCTGTCAGTGCAGCTACAGGCCGAGGCTCGACGGGACCAGGTACAGGCCGAAGCCCATGACCACCAGGCACAGGCCGGTGGCGGTCCAGCGGTACCAGCCCCGCATGCGGTAGGTGTCGGGGAGGGCCCGGGCCTCGAGCAGGAGGAGGAAACCCAGGACGATCGGCAGGAGGAGGGCGTTCATCACCTCGGCGTCGACGGCCAGGCCCACCAGGTCGACGCTGGCCAGGACCAGCACCGCCCCGGCGACGTGGGCCACCGAATAGGTCAGGTAGAACGGGGCGCTGCGACGGTTGAGCCCGTCGTTGAGGCTGCGGCGCCAACCGAAGACCTCCGACAGCCCCCACGCCCCGGCCAGCGACACCACCAGGGCGGCGACCAGGGACGCCCCCAGCACCCCGGCCCCGACCAGGGCGTCGGCCGGGCCCGAGCCCAGGGCGGGGGCCAGGGAGGCGGCGATCTGGCCGACGGTCTCGAGAGCGGCGCCTCGCCGGGCGCCGAAGGTGGTGGCCGCCAGGGCCACCACCACCGCGATCATGATCGTCTGGCTGACCACGCTGCCCACTGCGGTGTCACGCCGCTCCTGGCGCAACTGGCCGGCGGTGATGCCCTTGTCGATCACCGCGCCCTGCTGGTAGAAGACCATCCACGGCATGATGACCGCCCCGATGTTGGCGGCCACCAGGCGGGTGTAGGAGCCGCGGCCGAACGGGGCCGCGCCCAGCCCGTGGAGCAGTTGGTGCCCGGAGGGGTGGGCCAGGATCATGGCCGGTATGAACGCCAGCTCGGCCAGGCCGACGACGATGCCCACCCGCTCCACCCGGCTGTAGCTCCTCAGGAACGCCACCCCGACCAGGGCCACCGTGGCCACCGGGACGGTCACCCACTTCGAGACGCCGAACAGCTGGCCCACCCCCGCCACCCCGGCGAACTCGGTGATCAGGGCTCCCACTGCGGAGAGAAGCAGCGTGGCCGCCGACAGGTAGGCCCAGGCCGGGCCGAAGCGCTCCCGGATCAGTTCGCCGTGGCCCCGGCCGGTGACCACGCCGAGCCGGACGGTGATCTCCTGGGCCATGTAGAGAATGGGGATCAGCACCACCTGGGGCAGGACCATGGCGTAGCCCCAGCGGGCCCCGGACTGGGCCGCGGTGACCAGGCTGCCGGCGTCGGTGTCGGCCAGCATCACGATGAGACCGGGACCCCAGACGGCCAACAGGCCGGGCCGGCGGGCGGTCAGGGCACGGCCGTTCGGGGCCCGGTCGGCGACTGCGGCGGTGTCGGTGCCGGGTCCGGTCGTGGTCACGACACGAAGTTAGGGACACCTAACTTATTTTGTCAACCCTGGCGAATATCGGCGAGGAGATCGAGGAGCCAGCCGGGCGGCCGGATTTCCCCGCCGGCGGAGCGCACCCTCCCCGCCAGGGTCCGGTCCGCGGTGACCACCGCTACCGGCTGGCCGCCGGCGGCCTCCCCGGTGGCGGCCACCACGGCGTCGTCGCCGGATCCCTGGGCCCGCACCACTGTCACCCCGGGCACCGGAGCCGGGTCGGCGGTGCGGGCCCGGCCCTCCAGCACCACTATGACGGGCAGATCCGGCCCGGCCAGTCGCCCGGCGGTGACCGCCGCGCCCAGTTGGGCGACCAACCGGGTCGCCGCCCCGGGCCGGTCCCGCCACCACCCGTCGGGCCGGGAGCCGACCACGTTGGCCGCATCGACTATCAGCACCTGGCCAGTCTGGCGCCGCCCGGGACGGCCCCGGGGACCGGGACTACGCTGGTTGGTTAACAGCGATAGCAAGCTCGGGGGGTTGATCCGTGGCCGAACACCTGGACGTCGTCATCGTCGGAGCCGGACTGTCCGGGGTGGGGGCCGCCTACCGGCTGCAGACCATGTGCCCCGACCGGTCGTACACCATCCTGGAGGGCCGCCAGTCCATG
>JAKAXG010000354.1 GCA_021827225.1 Actinomycetes bacterium
AGACGGTGACCGACCGGCCGACCCTGTTCGTGGAGATCATCCAGAGGGAGGGGGCCAACGGCTTCGGGGAGGGCAACTTCAAGGCCCTGTTCGAGGCCATCGAGCGCGAGCAGGCCCGTCGCGGCAACCTGTGACATGACCACAGGCGGATTCGGGCCGCAGAACCTGCCCTACGGCGTGACCGCCGACGGCCACACCGTGGTCGCCTGGGGCGACGAGGTGGTGGACCTGTCCGTCCTGCCCGGCCTGGAGATCGACTCCGAGGTATTCACGGCCGGATCCCTGAACCCGTACATGCAGCTCGGCCCCGAGGCCTGGAAGGCCACCCGGGGCCGGCTGGCGGCCCTCCTGCCCGATGCCCCGGCCCGGGCCCGCCGACCCCGGGCGGGGGTGGAGATGATCCTGCCGTGGGAGGTCGGCGACTACGCCGACTTCTACGCGTCTCGCCAGCACGCCACCAACATGGGCCGCATGCTCCGCCCCGGGGATGATCCCCTCCCCCCGGCGTGGCTGCACCTGCCCATCGGCTATCACGGCCGGAGCGGGTCGGTGATCGTGGGAGGCCAGCCGGTGCACCGCCCGTCGGGCATGCTGGAGGGCGGGGCCGGTCCCGTATACGGGCCCACGGGCCGCCTCGACGTGGAGGTGGAGCTCGGCTTCGTGGTCGGGGTTCCCCTGCCCCGGGGCCGCACCCTGACCGCCGCCGAGGCCGAGAGCCACATCTTCGGTGTGGTCCTGGTCAACGACTGGAGCGCCCGGGACATCCAGGCGTTCGAGTACCGCCCGCTCGGGCCGTTCCTCGGCAAGTCCTTCGCCACCTCGGTCTCCCCCTGGGTGGTCCCCCTGGCCGCCCTGGAGCCCTGGCGGGTGGACGGACCACCCCAGGATCCGGTCCCGGCCGCGCACCTGAAAGCCTCCGAGCCACGCAACTTCGAAGTGCAGCTCCGCCTCCTTCTCAACGGCCGGGCGTTGTCGAGCGTCTCATCCGCCGGCCTGTACTGGTCACCGGCCCAGCAGCTGGCCCACCTGACGGCCAACGGGGCCGGCCTGCAGGTCGGGGACCTCTTCGCCACCGGCACCATCTCCGGCGACGGGCCGGGGACGGCCGGTTCGCTCATGGAGCTGGGCGAGGGGTCTCTGTGGCTGGCCGACGGGGACGTGGTGTCCATCGAGGGATGGTGCGGCGACCGGGGCGGGGAGCAGTGGATCTCGTTCGGCGAGCTGACCGCGGAGGTACGACCGTGACGTTCTACGTGAAGGTGGGCGACGTCCCCCGCAAGCGCCACACCTGGCACCGCGACGGCGAAGGGCGCCGCCTGGCCGAGGAACTCATGGGCGAGGAGGGCTTCCGGGGGGAGTCGTCGCTGCTCTACCACCGCCGCTCCCCCAGCGCCATCACCGGGGTGGAGCCGGCCCTGGTGGAGCGGTCCCCGCTCGCTCCCAACGATCCCCTGCTGCCATGGCACATCCGGGCATCGGCGACCGGCGGACCGGCCGACATGGTCACCGGCCGGGAGGTCCTGCTCGGGAACCGCGACGTGACCATATGCCGGGTCAGGGCCTCGCTCACCAGCGAGCTGTACCGCAACGCCGCAGGCGACGAGCTCATCTACATCCAGTCCGGCCGGGCGGTGCTCGAATCGGTGTTCGGCTCCCTGGCGGTCACCGCCGGCGACTACGTCGCGGTCCCGGCATCCACCACCCACCGCTGGGTGGTGCCGGACGGGACCGCGGTGGAGGCGCTGGTCCTGGAAGCGGCCGGGCACGTATCGGTGCCGGCGCGTTACCTGACGGAGCGGGGCCAGATGCGCGAGGGCGCCCCTTTTTCCGAGAGGGACATCCGGGTACCGCTGGACCTGATCGAAGGCGCCGACGGACCGGTCCCGGTCCTGGTCCGCACCCGTCGCAGCTGGTCCCGCCACTGCCATGCCTCCCACCCTTTCGACGTGGTCGGCTGGGACGGGTACGTGTACCCCTACGCCCTGTCCATCCGCGACTTCGAGCCGATCACCGGGCGGATCCACCAGCCTCCCCCCGTGCACCAGACCTTCGCCGGACCCGGCTTCGTGGTGTGCAGCTTCGTACCGCGCCCCTACGACTTCGACCCCGGTGCGGTCAAGGTCCCCTACCACCACGCCAACGTGGACTCCGACGAGGTGCTCTTCTACTCGGCCGGGGACTTCATGAGCAGGAAGGGCACCGGGATAGGCGCCGGCTCGTTGACGCTGCACCCGGCGGGTTTCGTACACGGTCCGCAGCCGGGCAGCGTGGAGGCCTCCGTCGGGGCCGAGCGGACCGACGAGACGGCGGTCATGGTCGACACCTTCTCCCCGCTCGACATCAGCGAGGCGGCCCGGCGCTACGCCGAACCCGACTACCCCTGGAGCTGGTCCCGGCCCGTCTAGACAGCCCGGAGCCCGCCCCGGCGGATGGCCCCCGGTTGGGGCCGGAACTGCCGGTCCAGCAGCTGGTCGAACTCCTGGGCGGGCAGCGGCCGGGAGAACAGGTAGCCCTGCCCGACATGGCAGCCGAGCCGCTGCAGGTTCTCCAGCTGCTCCTTGGTCTCGACCCCCTCGGCCACGGAGGCGATACCCATGGCGTCGGCCAGGTCGACCACCGCCTTGACGATGGCGGCGTCCACCGGGTCGCTGGCCAGGTTGCTGACGAACATCCGGTCCACCTTCACCTCGTGGACCGGGAAGTTCTTGAGGTATCCGAGCGACGAGTGGCCGGTCCCGAAGTCGTCGATGGCCAGGCGCACGCCCAGCCGGTTCAACTTCTTCATGATCTCCGTGGCCCGCGCCACGTCGTCCATGACCATGGTCTCGGTGATCTCGAACTTGAGCAGATCCGACGGCAGCCCGGCCCGGTCCAGGGCGGTGGCCACGTCGGCCAGCAGGCTGCTCTGCTGGAACTGGCGGGGCGACAGGTTCACCGAGATCGGCAGGTTGACCCCCAGCCGGCGACGGACGGCCTGCACCTGGCGGCACGCCTCGTTCAGCACCATGTTGCCGAGAGGCAGGATCAGCCCGGTCTCCTCGGCCATCGGCACGAACCGGTCCGGCGCGATCAGGCCCTCGGTGGGATGGCGCCATCTGACCAGAGCCTCGGCCCCCACGATCTGCTCGTCGGCCAGGGCCACCAGCGGCTGGTAGAACAGCTCCAGTTCCCCCCGGTCGATCCCCTTGCGCAGGGCCGCTTCCAGATCGATGCGCTCCGACGACCGCGTGCCCATCAGGCGCTTGTCGAACACCTCGTAGGTGCCGCCGCGGCCCTTCGCCGTGTACATGGCCACGTCAGCGTTGCGCAGGGCGTCGTCGGCGCTCTGGCCGGGTTCGGTCAGGGCGATGCCGACCGACAGACTGGCCACGATCTCATAACCGTCGGCCAGCACCAGCGGCTCCTCGGCAGCAGAGCAGATGCGCCTGGCCACCGCAGCAGCCGAGTCCAGCTCCCCGACCCCCTCCACCAGAACCACGAACTCGTCGCCGCCGAAGCGGGCCACCAGGGCGTCGTCGCCCGCCGCCTGCTCGAGCCGGCTTCCGACCGCCACCAGGAGAGCGTCACCGGTCACGTGGCCGAGGCTGTCGTTGAGGGCCTTGAATCGGTCCACGTCGACGAAGATCAGCGCGTGGGCCTGGCCGTCGGCCCCGGACCTCTCGAGGGCGGCCTCGAGGCGCTCGACCAGCAACCGGCGGTTGGCCAGCCCGGTCAGGCTGTCGTGGAGAGCCTGGCGGGTCATGCTGGCCTCGAGCTTCTTGCGCTCGGTGATGTCGCGGAAGGCGATGACGGCACCGATGACCTCACCGTTCTGCCTCATGGCCGAGGCGGTGTAGGCGACCTGGCGGGGCTGGCCGTCGCGCCCCTCGAAGAACGCCTCCTCCTCCTTGATCATCCCGCCACCCGCCATGACCGCCCGGGCCGGGGCCAGCAGGAAGTCCGGTGCCCGGAGGGCGTCACCGGGCAGCGAGTCGTTGACGCTGACGCTGCGGGCGGGCAGCTTGATCAGGTCGGCCGCCGCCGGGTTCACGAAGGTCAGGTTGCCGGCGCCGTCGACGGCGCACACCCCCTCGCCGATGTTCAGGGTGATCGACGCCAGCCGGCCCCGCTCGTAGCGCACCTGCCGGTAGAGCTCGGCGTTGGTCAGGGCCCCCTTGGCGATGGCGGCGATGGCCTCGAGGAGCATGCGGTCGGCTTCGTCGAAGGGCTCCTCCCGGCGCCGACCGGACACCACCAGCCAATGATCCCGCCCGGCGATCTCGATGGGGGCTCCCACCTGGCCCGGCCCTGGCGGCTTCCGGGTGATCCCGGCGTCGGGGCACCGCAGCTGGGTACGGGCGGCCTGGAGCACGCTCTCCATGACCGTCTCCGGACGGAGTCGCCGGTTGGCCTCGAGGGTCACGTCGAACAGGCCCTGCATGCGGGCCCGGTCGTGCTGCGCCTTGAACTGGGCCGTCACCAGTAGGCGGAGCAGGAGCAGGAGCGGCACGGCCAGCGCCAGGGACCAGCGCTCCACACCGATGTCGAGCGCCAGGAGAGTTCCGACCAGGGCGCCGGCTCCCGACGACGCCATCTGCGGGACCAGGTCATCCGACAGGCACTCACGCCAGGTTGCGCCCATCGAGACGACGAGAGCTGATACGAGAGCCGTCCCTACCACGAAGTAGGTCGCTGCGCCGACAGCCGCACCGGCCACTGCGGCCACAGTGAGATGCGGTCCCGGAGCGGCGAGGGACCGGCTGATCAGCACCGCCAGGGACACCGACAGGACCACGATGCTGAGGTTGAACAGCGACTTGACGAGCGGCCGCCGGCGCACGATCTGAGCCACCAGGACGGCGATCGCAAATATGGCCATCGTCGCCGCCGCGGGGGTGAGCAGGAGCATCACCACGAGGAAGCCCTCGTCGAACTGCACCGCCTGGGAGTGGTCGCCCCGGTAAACCACCAGCGGCCGGCTCCAGACGAAGAGGCTGAGCACGCCCATCACGGAAGCGACCAGCCAATCGCTGCCGTCCATCTGGATGGCATGGTGACCCGACAGGACCAGGCCGACGCCGAGCAAGCTGCAGACCGCCGTACCCCCGATGATCCAACGGGTAGCCGCCGGAAGCTTCGCGAAGTCCAACGCCTACACCCCGGAGGCGGAAGTCAGTTCCACGCGGCACCGTTCCACGCGGCACCATTCCACGCGGCACCGTTCCAGGCGGCACCGTTCCAGGCCGCACCGTTCCAGGCCGCACCGTTCCAGGCCGCACCGTTCCAGGCCGCACCATTCCACGCCGCACCGTTCCACGCCGCACCGTTCCAGGCGGCACCATTCCACGCCGCACCGTTCCAGGCCGCACCGTTCCAGGCGGCACCGTTCCACGCCGCACCGTTCCAGGCCGC
>JAKAXG010000355.1 GCA_021827225.1 Actinomycetes bacterium
GACGCTCGACTGAAGACTCACGATCGGTGTGCAGGCCCAGGAGGAACCGCTGGACGATCGGAACCATTGACCGGACGAGACCCGGTGCGGCCCGGAACGCTAGGTGGGTGTACTGGGCTGGCGTGATCGGTGCGGATACGCCACCTGGGACGCTAAAGCAGTCTGAGTAGTCGGCATGCGCTAACGAGTCGAGGGTTTGGAGGTCTTCGGGGGCCCCGAGTCTCCATGTCGCGGTCAGCAATGGCTGCTCCTCACTTGTCTGAGCCCAATCGGAGCATTCGGGCCCCAAACTCTACCTTTGTCTCAATGCGTGCCCTGGAGGTGACGCACTGCCATCGCCACCGAAGATCAGTGCAGAACGTCGCGATCCTCGGTGTGGTTGGGGGCGCCTATCGACGGCTCGGATCCTTGACTCCTATCAAGCATTCGACGCCGAACGAACAACCAGAATGCACAACGCAGTGTCACTCTTCAGCCGGCACGGACGTTCAAAGTCGTCTCGAGCCGAGACGTCGCCTCCGGGCGGCGGCTCGGGACCGACGCCGTAGGCGTCGGAATTCACCCACTCCTCCCGTACGATGCACCTCTCGCGTTTGACGGTGCCCGGGCGGCCCGGATGTTCGTCGGGTCGTCGTCCATCTCGGATCGAACGTCGGATCCGACCTTGCCAACCACAGGTTGCAATCGTGTTCGAGTCTTGATTCCGTTCTTGGTCGATGTTGTCGGGCTCTACGTGAGGTCGGATCGGACCGGCACACCGAGGGTTGAGCATGCTTCGTGCAGGAGGTCGGATTCGGTGGTGACGGCGATGGTTGCGTCGAGGAGAATGGCGGTGGCGATCGCTTCGGCCGTGAGCAGATTGAGGCGCCTAGGAGTTGGCAAGCTGGTCATGACCGGGACCAGGTCCCTGGGACCGATCAGGCCGACTTGTCCGGGGAGCTCGGCGAGGGCCGAATGTACGGCGTCCTGTTCTGAGACGGTGAGGGCAGAGAAGGCCCGAGTGAGCGTCCCTACGCTCCGCGGATCCCGGATGGCGCGGGCGAGGCGCCAGTACCAGGAGCCGGTCGTGAACACCTGGCTCTGACGAAGAGCGTTGGTCGGTTCTGGTCCGGCCACGCCGGCCAGGAGGAGCAGCAGGAGGCTGTCGTCAACCACCAACAAGTGTGGGCGCCGGTCGTGTCAGAGATCAGCGATCTCTGGGTCCTCGGCTGCGACGACATCCGCCAGCCGGCGGTAATCACCCGAGCCGACCAAATCGAGGATCGCCTGTCGCGTGTCTTCGCTGAAGGGCGACTGGTAAGGCTCGACGATCGGGGGCCGCAGCGCACCGGTATCGGCCATCCGGGCACGCGTGCGCTCGACCAGTTCACGGAGCTGAGGGTCCAGTTTCAGTTGAACGCTCACGCCATCAGGGTACGTCGCCGGAGGGCCCGACCTGTGACCACAAGGCACCGTCCATCGCCGATCTTGACCGGTATTTCGCTCCCCGATCGCTCCCCGGCGGCTCCCCGGCCTGCTAGAAATGGCCTCTGACCAGGGACTTTCTGGAGACGGCAAGGGCCTGCAAGCCCTGTACAGCGGTTCGATTCCGCTCGCCGCCTCCCAGCAGTCGACCCTGTCACCGGGCTTCCGATGAGGCGCCCGGAGCCCCGACTCCCGCCGGCCGGCCCGGTCGGCGCCAACAGGGTTCGGGACCATGGTCCCTACGGCCGGCGCCACCCCGGCGCCTATGGTCCGGCCCAGCCGGTCCGCTCCACCCCGTGTGCGCAACGGGCTGCGGACCGCTCCACCCCCACGAGGACAGGGAGCCGGGCACATGGCGGGATCAGGCAGGCCGGGACCTTGAGCGATTTCCCCGCTTTCCGGTCTGCGGCTTTCGGGCCGGAGGGCTGCGCCCCGGTAGTGGGGAATAACTAGTCATGATGGCCGACCACCGACTGGACCTGGCAGAGGCACTCCTCGCCAAAGCCCGCTCGACCTCGTTCGAGGGGGAGCGGCAGTCCTTCGTGGCCGGCGCCCATCACCAGCTCAGCGCCTTCCTCGGGTCGGATGCGCCGGTCCAGCGCCGCCCGGGGGAGCGAGCCGGTGCCGCTCCCGCCCTGGCCCGGCGCCCGGCCGCGTCCCTGAGCGCACCGGAGGTACCGGCCGCGCAGGAGACTCCAGCCCCGTCCGAGCCCGAGGCCGAGCCCGTGCTGGTCGTGGACCTGGCCGCCGCCGAGCGGGCGTACCGCTCCCACTCCGGGCGGGCCGTACCGGGCGTGCTGGTCGACCTGGCCATCTGACCCTCCGGGCGCCCGCCCCCTTTCGGCCGGCCCGGACCCCGATTCCAAGCCTCCCTTCAGCCTGCGTTCATCCGGCGCGGTCACAGTTACCTACGTCAGCGGTATCTCCAGCCGAAGGACGAGGAATGGAACACGAAGACAACCCGTATCGCGACCCCGCCCAGCCGGTCGGGCCCCCCTCTGCGCCGCCCACCCGGTGGCGGGTACCGCGAGTTGCCCTGGCCGTCGGCCTGGCCGGAGTGCTGGGCCTGGCCGGCGCCGGCGTGGCGTTCGCCGTCACCGGTCCGAGCGGCCGGCCCGCATCGGCGGGATCAATGATGTCGGGCGGGTCTTTGATGTCGGGCACCAGCTCCACCTCCACCCCGGCCGTTCCCGCCGCCCCGCCGGCCGGCCGCCACGGCATGGGCCGGTTCGGTCCCGGGGGCGGCCCCGGCCTCATGGGGGGCGGCATGGTGCACGGCGTGTTCACCGTCAGGAACGGAACCGGCTACCGGGTGGTGGAGGTGCAGACCGGCGTGGTGCAGCCCGGCAACACGTCCGCTTCGCTCACCGTGAAGAGCGACGACGGGTACTCCCAGAGCTACACGGTCCAACCGTCGACGGTCGTCAACTCGCAGGCCGGCGGGATCTCGACGGTGAAATCCGGCGACCGGGTACGGGTGCAGGCCGTCCAGCAGGGGAGCGGCTACACCGCCACCGACGTGATCGACATGACCCAGATCGGCTCCAGCCACCAGGGCTTCGGGTTCGACCCGCCGGGGCCGCCGGCTGGGGCCGGGACCGGATCGGCGCCGGCCGCCTGACCGGCTCCGAGGTCCGGGCCGCCCCCGCCCCGACGCCTCCTCCGGCATCGGTTCCACTGGCGCCGGCGGGGGCGGGCCGGCCGCGGCCGGAGCTGACCGGCGGGCCCCGGCCGGTCAGCTGGCGGGGGGTTCGGGGACCGGCACCGGCGCCGGGGCCCCGACGTAGCGGGCGGCCGGGCGGATGATCTGGCGCTGGTCGGCCTGCTCGGCCACGTTGGCACACCAGCCGATTACCCGGCTGACGGCGAACGTCGGGGTGAACATCTCCCGGGGCAGCCCGCAGGCGTCCATGACCACGCCGGCGTAGTACTCCACGTTGGCGTACAGGGGCCGGCCCGGTCGCAACTCGGCCAGCACCCGCAGGATGGTCTTCTCGACCTCCACGGCCAAATCTGCCAGGTCGCCGCCGAGACCGGTGGCGACTCCCCGCAGCATCACCGAGCGGGGGTCGTCGGTCCGGTACACGGCGTGCCCGAAGCCCATGATCCGCTCACCCCGGGCCAGCATCTCGCGGATGTGGGCCTCAGCCCGCTCGGGCCGGCCGATGGCGTCAAGGGTGTCGAGCGCCCGGCTGGGGGCTCCGCCGTGGAGCGGCCCGGACAGGGCGCCGAGAGCCCCCACCACGGCGGCCGCAGCGTCCGCCCCGGTCGACGCGATCACCCTGGCGGCGAAGGTCGACGAGTTGAACCCGTGGTCCACCGTGAGCATCAGGTACTGCTCCAGCGCCCGGGCCCGCTGCGGGTCGGGGCGGTCACCGGTGACCATCCACAGGTAGTTGGCGGCGTGGCCGAGGGCCGGATCCGGCGGCACCGGCTCCTCACCGCGGCCCAGCCGGTACAGGGCGGCCACCAGGACCGGGGTCACGGCCGCCAGGGCGAGAAGGTCCCTGCGCCGTTCCGGCCGCTGCAGGTCCCAGACGGGGCGCATGCCCATCGCCGAGCCGTACAGCGACAGGGCCGACCTCAGCCCGTCCAGGGGACCACCGGAGGCCGAGGCCCGGGCCACGCCGGGTAGGAGCTCGGCCACGGCCGGCGGCACGGTGCGGGCGGCGGCGATCTCGGCCGCGAAGTCCGCCGCCTCGGCGACGGTTCCGGGTAGGGCACCGTCGAAGAGCAGCCTCCACACGTCCTCGAGGCTCCGGCCGGCCGCCAGATCCACCGCCGAGTACTGGCGGTAGTGGTAGAAGCCCTCCATCCCCCGGACGTCGCCGATGGTGGTGTCGGTCACCTGCACGCCCTTCAGTCCGGGCGGTACGGCCGGGGAAGGGCTGAGAACTTCGGTGGTGGTCATGTCCGCATCTTGACGCAGCCCTGTGTATTGATCAATCTTGATTTGTGATCAATCAGCGCCTGACCACGGCCGAGACGGCGGCCCGGCTGGGGGTGAAGCCGGCGACGGTCTACGCCTACGTGAGCCGGGGCCTGCTGCACCCCGAACGGGGTCCCCGGGGGAGCACCTTCGACCGTCACGAGGTGGCGCTCCTGGCCCGCTCGGCCCGCCACCCCGGCGAGGGATCGCCGGGCCGCCGGACCGGGCGGGAACCGGGGGCCGGCACCGCTCCGGCCGGAGGCCCGGCCGGCGAGCCCATCTTCGTGACCGAGCTCACGCTGATCGCCGGCGGGGGGCTGTACTACCGGGGTCGGCACGCCACGGACCTGGCCGCCCGGTGGAGCTTCGAGCAGGCGGCCGAATGGCTGTGGACCGGGGCGGAGAAGCCGGCCGGCTGGTCCTGGGCGGCCCCGTCCGATCCGGGGGACCGGGTAGCGGCCGCCGTTGCCGGCCTGGGCCCCGAGGTGCTCCCGGTGGAGCGGCTGATGGTGGCCACGGTGGCGGCGGCACTCGGCGACGACCTGCGCCACGACCTGGACCCCAGCCGGGTCCCGGCGACCGGCCGCCGGCTGCTGGGCGTCCTGGCCGCCGCCCTGCCCCTCGCCGGCCTCCCACCGGGCCGGCCGGGGCACCCGGGAATGGCCGAACTGTCCTGGCGGGGTCTCACCCGGCGCCGGCCGGCCGGGGCGGACCTGGCCGCCACCGGCGCCGCCCTGGTCCTGGCCGCCGACCACGAGCTGGCCCCGTCCACCCTGGCTGTCCGGGTGGCGGCCTCCTTCCGGGCCGACCCCTACGCCGTGGTCCTGACCGGTCTGGGGCCCTCCGCCGGCAGCTGGCCGGCGGGCAGCACCGGCGCCCCGGGGGAGGTGGAGGCGCTGCTCGAGCGGGCCGCCGACACCGGTCCCGAGCGGGCCATAGGCGAGCACCTGCGCCGCTCCGGACAGGTTCCGCACGGCTTCGGCATGCCCCTCTACCCG
>JAKAXG010000356.1 GCA_021827225.1 Actinomycetes bacterium
CCCGTCGAGCACCCGCAGGGACCGCTCCACCTCGACGGTGAAGTCGACGTGGCCGGGGGTGTCGATGATGTTGATGCGGGTGCCGTTCCACTCGCAGGTGGTGGCGGCGCTGGTGATGGTGATACCCCGCTCCTGCTCCTGGGGCATCCAGTCCATCGTGGCGGCACCCTCGTGGACCTCACCGATCTTGTAGTTGATACCGGTGTAGAACAGGATGCGCTCGGTCGTAGTCGTCTTACCGGCGTCGATGTGGGCCATGATCCCGATGTTGCGGACCTGGGCCAGCGGCTTGGCGCGGGTTGCTGTGGTTGCTTCGGCCATTGGGGGGTTTCTCTCTCTACGGCTTTGGGGGTACTACCAGCGGTAGTGGGCGAAGGCCTTGTTCGACTCGGCCATCTTGTGCATGTCCTCGCGGCGCTTCACGGCGGCGCCGACGCCGTTGGAGGCGTCGAGCAGCTCGGCGGCCAGCTTCTGGGCCATGGTCTTCTCCCGCCGCTGACGGGAGTAGCCGACCAGCCAGCGGATGGAGAGGGTGTTGGCCCGCTTCGAGCGGACCTCCACAGGCACCTGGTAGGTGGCGCCACCGACCCGGCGGCTCTTGACCTCCAGCTGGGGCTTGGTGTTCTCCACCGCCCGCTTCACCACCGACAACGGGTCGCCGTCGCTGCGGTCCTTGATGATGTCGAGGGCTTCATAGACGATGCGCTCGGCCAGGCTGCGCTTGCCACGCTCGAGCACCTTGTTGACGATCTGGGTGATCAGGACCGACCGGTAGATCGGGTCCGGCAGGAGGTCGCGGCGGGGAGCGGGTCCTTTACGGGGCATCTCTAACCTCTCTTGGCGCCGTAACGGCTGCGGGCCTGCTTGCGGTCGCGCACGCCGGAGGTGTCCAGCGTGCCGCGGATGATCTTGTAGCGGACGCCCGGCAGGTCCTTCACCCGGCCCCCACGGACCAGGACGATCGAGTGCTCCTGAAGGTTGTGGCCCTCGCCGGGGATGTAGGCGGTGACCTCCACCCCGCTGGTCAGGCGTACCCGGGCCACCTTGCGCAGCGCCGAGTTCGGCTTCTTCGGCGTGGTGGTGTAGACGCGCGTGCAGACCCCTCGGCGCTGCGGGGCGCCTCTCAGGGCAGGGGTCTTGGTCTTGACCGTCTTCTGTTCGCGGCCCTTCCGGACCAACTGCGCGATTGTGGGCAACCTAACCTCTCGATACTTCCTCTGGGCTTCAGCCGGGCTTGCGCCGACCACTGGGGTCCGCCGATCCGATAGTGCCCGCAGTATGCGCGCGTCGACCGGCCGGGTGGCCGCCGTCCATGGTAGCGCGCCGCCCGGGATTCCGGAAGCCGGACCGCGGGGCGTCGACGAGGGTGCCGGCCGGTCCGCCGGGTCGGGCGCGGCGCGGCGCCGCCGGGACGTCTAGTCCCCGCCCACCGCCGCCTCCGAGGCCCGTTCCGGTCCGGGGCCGGAGCTGTCGCCGCCGGCGGATCCGGCCGCCGCCTCCCGGCGGGCGAGCTGGGCGGCGGCGCCTGCCATGACCACGAATCCGACCACCTGGCCGGTGATGGCGAGCGGATCGGTGGCCAGGCTCTCCTGGAACGCCACCACTCCGAGCAGCACCGACGCGGCCGGGTCGGAGACCGTGAGAGCCGGCATCGACTTGGCCAGGGGGCCGGCCCGGTAGGCCACCTGGGTGAGGACCAGCGCCGCCGCCCCGGCCCCGATCAGGGCGTAGAGCTCCCAGTCCGTGAGAAGCTCACCCAGCCCGTGGTGCATCAGGGCGGTGGCCTGCTTGAGCAGGGCGGCTACCACCCCGTAGCCCACGCCGGCGGCCGCCCCGAGCAGGCCGCATCTGTGGCCCCTGGCCCACTTGATCCCGACCACGGCCAGCACCGCCACCACAGCCATGCCGCTCACGGTGGACCAGGCCAGCACATCGGCGTCGAGCTTCACCCGGCCGGGCGCGGGACGGCCCGCCACCAGGAACGCGGCCAGCCCGGCTACCAGCACCAGGGCGAGCAGCCACTCCCGCCCGGAGGGACGGCGCCCCTCGAGCAGGGCGCTGACCGGCAGGGCGAAGAGCACCCCGGAGATCAGCAGCGGCTGCACCACGGCCAGCTGCCCGTAGTCGAGGGCCACCACGTGCAGGATCAGCCCGATCAGGGCTGCGACGAGGCCGACTATCCACGCCGGGTGCTTGAGCAGGTGCCCGAACAGCCGGTGGGTACGGCCGTCGGGGGCCCGGCGGGCACTGTGGTGCTGGAGGATGCTCGACGTCGCCGCCGCCAGGGCGGATGCCAGCGCGATGGCGACTATGGCCGCCTCGCTCATCGCTCCGAGACTACCTGGTCCGTCTCCCCGTACACGGCTCCGGGGCCCGTGCCGTCGGCCGAGGCCGGCGCCGCCGGCCAGCTCCGGCCGTGCATCATGGCGGCGCTCCGGTAGAGGGCGTCGCAGCGGCGCATCACCTCGGGCCAGGAGATGCTCGGTGGTACCGCCCGGTTGTGGACGGCCACCCGCCGGACCAGCTCCGGGGAGCGGGCCAGGGAGACGATGGTGTCGGCCATGGCCGAGTCGGAGCCGACCAGCCAGCCCTCCCGGCCGTGGGCCACGAAGTCCTCCACCCCGGTCCCCGACAGGGCGATGATGGGCAGGCCGGCGGAGCGGGCCTCCAGGGCGGCGATGCCGAACGACTCCAGCTTGGCCGGGGCCACGAACAGATCGGACCGGGCGAAGGTGTCCCGGATCTCCGACCGGCTGCAGCGGCCCCGCATCTGCACCCAGTCCATCGACCGGTCCCGCAGGTACCGCTCGACCCGGGGCCGCTGGGGCCCCTCGCCCAGGATCTCGGCCCGCAGCGACATCCCCGCCGGTATCTGCCGGCGCGCCGAGTCGAGGATCCCGAGGAGGGGGAGAATCCGCTTCCGGCGGGCCAGCCGGGAGACCACCGCCAGCCGAAGCTGGCCGGGGCGGCCCCCGTCGTGGGGCACCCGCCACTCGGCCGGGTCGATGCCGTTGGGCAGGATGGTCACCTCGCCGCGGGGTCCGAGGATGCGGCGGAGCGGCGCCCCCGCGGCGTTGCTGACCGCCGAGAACACGACCCGCCAGTCGCCCCAGCCGCTCAGCACGTCCGCCCCCAGGAACAGGGGCGTGGCCTTGGCCCACAGGGAGTGAACGGTGGCCACCGTCGGGATGCCCCTCCGTGACGCGTCGTGGGCGGCCAGGAAGGCGAACGGGGAGAAGCTCGAAGCGTGGACGTGTACCAGGTCATACCCGCCGGTCAGCAGAGTGCCCCGGCCCCGCTGGGAACTGCGGTACCGGATCTTCTCCGCCTCCCCCCTCCCCGGCGCCACCCGGATGACCTCCCCCCTCTCCAGGGCCGGTAGGCCGTCCTCCCCGACGGTCGTGGTGAGCACGGTGACGTCGTGGTGGGCGGCCTGGCGCTGGGCCAGGTCGTGGACCTGCAGTTCGATCCCGCCCAGCCGGGGCAGGTAGCAGTCGGTGACGTGGGCGATCCTCATGCCGGCCCGGGGCCTTCTGCTGGCACCATGACCCGGTGCCCTACACCGTGGTGGCGTTCCACGCCCATCCCGACGACGAGGCCATCCTCACGGCCGGCACGCTGGCGCGCGCCGCGGCCGCGGGTCACCGGGTGGTGCTGGTCACCGCCACCGCCGGTGAGGTCGGCCTGGCCTCGTCCGAGGTGGCGGCCCGGGGCGACCTGGGCGGGCTGCGGGCCGGGGAGCTCCGGGCGGCGGCCGCCGCCATCGGTTGTCACGAGGTCCATTTCCTCGGCTACGAGGACTCCGGCATGGACGGGCGGGCCGGAACCGACGGTGCCGCTTTCGCCCGGGTCCCGGTGGAGGGCGCGGCGCGCCGGCTGGCCGGGCTCCTGCGGGAAACCGGGGCGGACGTGCTCACGGTCTACGACCCGGCCGGCGGGTACGGGCATCCCGATCACGTCCAGGTGCACCGGGTCGGCGTGCGGGCGGCGCAGCTCGCCGGCACCCCGGTGGTCCTGGAAGCGACGGTGGACCGCCGACCCCTCCTCCGGGTGCTGCGGGTGCTCGCCGCCCTCAGGGTGGCGCCGCCCGACTGGAGTCCGGAGCGCTTCGCATCGGCCTACGCCGACCCGGCGCGCGTCACCCATGCGGTGGACGTGCGCCGGTACAGCCGGGCCAAGCGGGCGGCGATGGCCGCCCACGCCAGCCAGGCCACCGCCGACGAGGGGGTGCGGACGCTGGCGACGTTCCTGCGCCTTCCGGGACCGCTGTTCCGCCTGGCGTTCGGGCGGGAGTGGTTCGTGGAAAGAGGCCGGCAACCAGGACCGCAGCCCCTCGACGACATCTTCGCCACGCTGCGGGCCGGCCTGGAGGAACGCGGCCGGCACGCCCCGCGGCCGTGACCGGTCGGTCGGTCCCTCCGGCCTGAGGCATCTGTAGTGAAGGCACATCGGTCGGCGAACACCCGGCATGAGTTAAGCGTGAGATTCTAGCCCCGGCTGGTCTCGTTTATCGTGACCGTATGGCCGATGCGAAAACATGGTCGGAGGTCGACGAATACGTGGTCGACCGGCTCATCGGAGCCGACCCGGTGCTCGACGCCGCCCTCGCCGAGGCGGAGGCGGCCGGGCTGCCCGCCATCGCCGTGTCGCCGGCCCAGGGGCGCCTCCTCCACCTGCTGGCCCGGATGGTGGGGGCCCGCCGGATCCTGGAGATCGGCACTCTGGGCGGCTACAGCACCATCTGGCTGGCGCGGGCGCTGCCGGCCGAAACGGACTCGCAGCTGATCAGCCTCGAGCTCGAGCCCCGCCACGCCGAGGTCGCCCGGGCCAACCTGGAGCGGGCCGGCCTGGGCGCCAGGGTGGAGGTGAGGGTCGGCCCGGCGCTCGATTCCCTACCGGTGCTGGAGGCGGAGGGCCGGCGTTTCGACTTCGTGTTCATCGACGCCGACAAGGACAACATTCCCGCCTATTTCGACCGCTCCGTCGCTCTGACCCGCCCGGGCGGCGTGATCGTGGTGGACAACGTGGTGCGCGGCGGGGCCCTCATCGATGCCGACCAGACCGACGGGCGGGTCCTCGGGGTGCGGCGGTTCCACGAGGCCCTGGCCGGCCGGACAGACGTGTCGGCCACCACGATCCAGACGGTCGGGGCCAAGGGCTACGACGGCTTCACCCTGGCGGTGGTCGAGGGGGCGTGACCGGTTGACGGCCCGGCCCTGAGCGGCCCCAACCGGTTGACGGCCCGGCCCTGCGGGCCGGACAACGATCAACCTCTGTGGCCGCTCACGCCCGTAAGTGATCTCCCGTCCCGCGCCCGGCGAGAAAGAGGAGTAAGGGGCGGGGTGGCGCGGAGGGCGGCATCGAGATCGGA
>JAKAXG010000357.1 GCA_021827225.1 Actinomycetes bacterium
TCGGGTCCCCCGGGCCCCGGCCCGGCGCCGGCCGTGACGGCCCGTCCCGGCCACCTCCGCCTCGTCGTCCTCTTCGTCGGCTCCGGTGAGCCGGAGGAACACCTCTTCCAGGCGCGAGCCGGTCCGCAGGTCGCTGAGGGCCTGGTCCCGCTCGGCCAGCCAGGCGGTGACAGCGGCTACCGCGGCCGGGGTGCCCTCGGCGGACACGATGTACTCTCCCGGGCGGTCCTCGCGGGCCGGGGCGCCGAGCCGGGCGGCCAGCTCCGCCAGGTCCAGCCCGGCGGTCGAACGGAACCGGATCTCCTCCTCCCCGGGGGAGGCTGCGGTGAGCTCCGCCGAGGTGCCGGCGGCCACCACCCGGCCGGCGTCGATGATGACGATCCGGTCCGCCATTCTCTCCGCCTCCTCGAGTTCGTGGGTGGTGAGCAGCACGCAGGCTCCCGAGTCGCGCAGGGCGGCCACCTCGGCCCGGATGGCCAGCCGGCCCCGGGGGTCCACCCCGGCGGTGGGCTCGTCCAGGAACACGACGTCGGGGCGGCCGACGAGGGCCAGGGCCAGGGACAGCCTCTGCTGCTCGCCACCCGACAGCCGGCGCCACGGGGTGCGGCTGACCTGGCCCAGGTCGAGCCTCTCGATCAGGTCCGGGGCCGGCACCGGGTCGTCGTAGTACGACGCGAACAGCTCCACGGCTTCCAGGGGACCCATCCCCGGGTAGACGCCACCCCTCTGGAGCATCACTCCCATCCGCCGGCTGAGCCGGCGGTGATCGGCGCTGCTGGTCGGGTCCAGTCCCAGCACCCGCACCCGGCCGGCGGACGGCCGGCGGTAGCCCTCGAGGGTCTCCACGGTGCTGGTCTTGCCCGCCCCGTTGCGGCCGAGGAGCGCCACCACCTCGCCCGGGCGGCCCTGCAGGTCGATGCCGGCGACCGCCACCCGCGAGCCGTAGGTGACGACCAGGCCCTCGACGTCGATCGCTGGTACTTCGGGCGGCACGGTGGATCCGACGGTACCGCAGCCCACCCGTCACCGAGAATTCGGGGCTGGCGGGTCAAGTCACCGGAAATGTTCGATGATGTACGGGTCGGGCGGCCAGCGTGGCCGCCTCCAGGAGGCTCGATGATCGAGGCCCGCAACCTCACCAAGCGCTACGGCTCCACCCTCGCCGTGGACGACCTCAGCTTCGACGTGAAGCCCGGCATCGTGACCGGCTTCCTCGGTCCCAACGGGGCGGGCAAGACCACGACGATGCGCATGATCGTGGGCCTGGACAGACCGGACCGCGGCACTGTCACCGTCGACGGCCGGCGTTACCGCGACCTGGACGTGCCTCTCCAGGAGGTCGGCGCCCTGCTCGACGCCAAGGCTTTCCACGGGGGCCGCTCGGCGTACAACCACCTCCTGTGCCTGGCCCAGAGCAACGGCATCCCCTCGTCCCGGGTGGACGAGGTGCTCGCGATAGTGGGCCTGGAGACGGCCGCCAAGCGGCGGGCCCAGTCCTACTCGATGGGCATGGGGCAGCGCCTCGGGATCGCCGCCGCCCTGCTCGGCGACCCGAAGATCCTGATGTTCGACGAGCCGGTCAACGGCCTCGACCCGGAGGGCATCGCCTGGGTGAGGCGCCTGATGCGCGACCTGGCGGCCCAGGGGCGCACCGTGTTCGTCTCCAGCCACCTGATGAGCGAGATGGCGCTCACCGCCGAGCACGTCGTGGTCATCGGCCGGGGCCGGCTGATCCGGGACGAGAGCATCGCCACGTTCGTGAACTCGAGTTCCCGCAACACGGTGACGGTCCGTTCCCCCCATGCCGACCGTCTGCTCGCTCTGCTCCGCCAGGCCGAGGCCGTGGTGGAGACCGACAACACCGGGGCTCTGGTGGTGTCCGGCCTCGAAGCGTCCGATATCGGGGAGATGGCCGCCTCTGCGGGTATCACCCTGCACGAGCTGGCCCCCCAGCGGGCGTCACTGGAGGAAGCGTTCATGGAGCTGACCTCGGACAGCGTGGAGTTCCACGCCACGGGCCAGGTGAAGTGATGGCCGCGCCCACCGTCGCCGCCGGCACCTCCGCCTCCCGTGAGGCGCTGGCCGCACGGCGCCCCTACCGCTTCTCCGACGCCGTGCGCTCGGAGTGGACCAAGTTCCGTTCGGTCCGCTCCACATACTGGACGTTCCTCGTGGCTGCCGTTCTCGGCATCGGGCTGGCCGCCCTGATCAGCGCCGTATCGGCCAGCCACTACGCCACGGATCCGACCATCCGGCTGGGCTGGGACCCGACGGACCGAACCCTTCGCAGCCTGCAGCTGGCCCAGCTGGCCTTCGCCGTGCTGGGGGTGATGGTCGTCACCTCCGAGTACTCGACGGGCATGATCCGCACCAGCCTGGCCGCCGTACCCCGCCGGACCCGCATGATGACCGCCAAGCTGCTGGTCTTCACCGTGTGCGCGCTGGTGGTCGGGGAGATCATCGCCTTCGCCGCCTTCCTGCTCGGGCAGGCGCTGATCCACGGTCACGCCCCGTCGGCCAGCCTCCACCAGCACCTGGTCCTCAGGGTGGTGATCGGTTCCGGTCTGTACCTGGCCCTGATCGGGCTCATGGGCGGGGCCTTCGCCGTCATCCTGCGCCACGCCGCGGCCGGTATCGCGGTGGTGGTGGCCATGCTGTTCATCCTCCCGGGCGTGGCCTTCGCCCTCCCCACCTCCTGGTCGCAGCCCATCGAGGAGTACTGGCCGACCAACGCCGGGCAGCGGGTCACGAGGATCGGGCAGGGCGCCCACAACCTGTCGGCGTGGGTCGGCTTCGGCGAGATGGCGCTGTTCGTGGCCGTGGTCCTGGTCGTGGCCCTGTACCTGCTCGAGCGGCGCGACGCCTAGTGGGCGCAGCCGGGGAGCCCACCGTGTGGCTGGTCCGCCATGGCCAGACCCCGTGGAGCCGCGACGGCCGGCACACCGGGCGGACCGACATCGAGCTGACGGGAGAGGGTGAGGAGCAGGCGGCGGCGCTGGCTCCCCTCGCCGGCCGTCTGGATCCGGACCTGGTGCTGTGCAGCCCCCGGTGCCGGGCCCGGCGTACCGCCGAGCTGGCCGGCCTGGCCTCCTACGAGGTCACCGACGACCTGCAGGAGTGGGACTACGGGGACTTCGAGGGCCGGACGACCAGCGACATCCGCCGGGACGTGCCCGACTGGACCATCTGGGAGGGCCCGTGGCCGGGAGGGGAGAGCGCCTCCGACGTCGCCGCCCGCGCCGACCGTCTCATCGCCCGGGTCAGGGACTCCGGCGCCCGGCGGGTCGTGCTGGTCGGTCACGGCCACTTCAGCCGGGTGACGGCGGCCCGCTGGGTCGGCGCCGATGTGACCGTCGGGCAGTGGCTCATGCTCGACACCGCGACCTGGTCGGAGCTGGGCTGGGACCGCGGTACCCCGGTGATCAGCCACTGGAACGTGGCGGTGGGGATACCGGGCTAGCGCTGCCCCGAGGCGGCGCCCGGAACCGGTGCCTGCTGCCGGCTCGCGTAGGACAGGATGGATGCCGTGTCGAGCACCGAACCGGTCGCGCCCCCGAGCTGCTACGTGCACGCCGACCGGCCGGCCGGTTCGACCTGCCGCCGCTGCGGCCGGCCCATATGCCCCGACTGCATGCACGAGGCCCCCGTCGGCTGGCAGTGCTCGAGCTGCCTGAGAGCCGGGTCCGGGGTGTCGCCCACCGTCCGGTGGCGGCCCGGGCCCCACCGGGGCGTCGGCCGGCTGGGCAACACCCGGATGACCCCGGTCGTCACCGGTGTCATCGCCGTCAACGTGGCCGTCTACCTGTGGGAGACCCGGCACTTCAACTCGACCGTCGACCGGTTCGGCATGTGGCCCCTCGGCGTCCACCAGGGGGAGTGGTACCGGCTCATCACCGGTGCCTTCCTGCACGCGAACATCGAGCACATCCTGTTCAACATGGTCACCCTGGCCATCGTCGGCCCCCCGGTGGAGGCCGAGGTCGGCCGGGTCCGGTTCGTGGCTGTCTACATGCTGTCCGCCCTGGGCGGCTCCGTGGGCTCCTACCTGCTGAGCCGCCCGGACGTGCTCGGCATCGGCGCCAGCGGGGCCATCTTCGGGGTCATGGGCGCCTATTTCGTGCTGGCCCGGATGCGCCGCTGGGAGACCCGGACCATCCTGGCCCTCATCGCCATCAACCTGTTCATCGGCTTCACCAGCCCCAACATCGACTGGCGGGCCCATCTGGGTGGCATCGCCGTCGGGGCGATCACCTGCCTGGGGCTGATGGTCGTGCCGGGCCGGCGCCGGGACCCGGCGCCCGGCCGGGACGCCAGCCCGGCGCCCCCCTCGGAGGTGGGCCAGGTCGTGCAGGGCGTGGCCGTGGTGGTGGCCGTAGGGGTGGTGCTCGGGCTGCTGGTGATGCTGCCGCCCGGCCATGTCAACCTCTGATCCGCCCGGTGGGCCGGACTGGCGCAGCGGTCGGATTTCCGGGGGCTATGTATCGTCGATCCCGGTGGCCGTTCCCGATCCGTCTCCGATCCCGACCGGGAACCGGCGGGTGCTGGCGGCCTCCATGGCCGGGACGGTTGCGTGCGCCCTGCCGGTGTTCCTCGTCGGGGCGGTGGCGGTCCAGATGCGGGACTCCCTGCACTTCGGGGCCGGCACCCTCGGGGTGGTGGTCGGGCTGTACTACGTCGGCGCCGCCGTCAGTTCCGTGTCGCTCGGCCACCTGGTCGAGGCGGTGGGCGCCCTTCGCACCATGCGGGTCGCCTGCATGGTCAGCGCCGCCGTCCTGGCCCTGATCGCCGGGATCGCCCACTCGGTGCTCGCCCTGGCGGTGCTGCTCGTGGTGGCCGGCGTGTCCAGCGCAGCCATGCAGCCGGCGGCCAACACCTACCTGACCCGGAGGATGCGGGAGGACCGGCAGGGGGTGGCGTTCGGGGTCAAGCAGTCCGCCGTGCCTCTGACCACCGCCCTGGCCGGTCTGGCGGTGCCCGCCGTGGCCCTCACCGTCGGCTGGCGGTGGGCGTTCGCCCTGGCCGCCGTGGTGGCGGCCGTGGTGGCGGTGGTCCTCCCCCGGCCGTCCCTGTCGCTCTCCGCCCGCCGGGCCGCTTCCACCCCCCGCCCGGCCCGGCCCGGCGCCGCGGAGCTGTGGGTCATGGCGGCGGCCTTCGGGCTGGGCCTGGCGGCGGCCGGATCGCTCACCGCGTTCCTGGCCAGCTCGGTGGTGGCGGCCGGTGCGGGGCGGGGGGCCGCCGGGCTGCTGGTGGGAGCCGGAGGGGCGGCCGCGGTGGTCGGCCGGGTGGCGGTCGGCTGGTACGCCGACCGCCGGGGTGGGGACCATCTGCCGGTGGTGGCCGCCATGCTGGGCGTCGGGGCGGC
>JAKAXG010000358.1 GCA_021827225.1 Actinomycetes bacterium
GGACGACGTGGTGGCCATGATCGGCGAGGAGCACGCCCGGGTGTGGCGGCTGTACCTGGCCGGAGGGGCCCTGTCGTTCGAGGAGAACCGCATGGGCGTCGACCAGGTCCTCTCGGTGCGGCCCCGCCCCGACGGCCGCAGCGGCATGGCCGCCACCCGTATCGGCTGGGAGCAGCCCGCCGACCGTCGGGCGCCGGCCGTGCGCCGGGCGTGAGCGGCTTCGCCACCCACCAGTTCCTGACCGGGCTGGCCGTCACGGGCGGCACGTCCGCGGCCCTGTTCGCGCTCACGTTCGTGGTGGCCCTCCGGGTGGGCCGCTGGAACGTGGTGGACGTGGTGTGGGGCCTGTCGTTCGTGGCCATAGGAGTGGCGTCGTTCGCCTGGTCGGCGGCGGCCGCCACGTCGGGCGCCCGGCGGGTGCTGGTCCTCACGATGGTGGGGCTGTGGGGCCTGCGCCTGGCGGCCTACATCGGCTGGCGCAGCCGGGGCCACGGCGAGGACCCCCGCTACGCGGCCATGATGGACCGGGCTCCGGGGTCACCTTCGCTCCGGGCGCTGAAGGTGATCTTCGTCCCCCAGGCGTTCCTGGCCTGGTTCGTGTCGCTGCCGGTGCAGGCCGCCATGTACGAGCGCTCCGGCCCGGGTGCCCTGGCGTGGATCGGGGCCGCGGTGTGGGTCGTGGGGCTGTTCTTCGAGGCGGTGGGCGACGCCCAGATGTCCGCCTTCCGGGGGGACCCGGCCAACCGGGGCCAGGTCATGGACCGGGGGCTGTGGCGCTACACCCGCCACCCCAACTACTTCGGCGACGCCACCGTGTGGCTCGGCCTGTACCTGGTGGCCGCCTCCTCCTGGCAGGGAGCCCTGACGTTCCTCTCGCCGGTCGCCATGCTGTATTTCCTGTACTTCAAGAGCGGCAAGGGACTGCTGGAGAGGGGCCTGTCCGACACCAAGCCCGGCTACGCCGACTACGTGGCGCGCACCTCGGGGTTCATACCCCTCCCGCCGAAGAGGCGCCGGCCCTAACCGGCCCCGGCCACCCCGGTTTCGGGACCCCCGACGAGGGTTCTTAGAATCGCGTCCATGTTTCTCAGCAATCTCTCAGCCACCCGGCGGGTAGGCGTTCAGGTTCGGAGGGGAAGATCTTCCGCATGCGTGTGATGCCCGTCCCGGCGGCCGCGCCCGCCGGGCGGTCGGCGTCGCAGCCGACGGCACCCCCGGCCGGCGCCCCGGACGGGGCGGGGGCCGGGAGGCCGGGCATCACCCGGGGCCACCTGTGGCAGGTGGACGTGGTGCGGCTGCTGACCTTCACGGCGGTCATCGCGGTGCACTCCCTGGCCTTCACCGAGCAGCCGGACAACCGGGCTGCGGCGGCGGCCATGATGCTCCTTCAGTACGGCCGGGAGGTGTTCTTCAGCCTGACCGGATTCGTGCTGATCTACTCCACCGCCGGGCGGCGATCCCTGCAGCTGCGCCGGTTCTGGCCGAAGCGCATCCTCTACGTGGCCGTGCCCTACGTGGTGTGGAGCGGGATCTACTACGCCTACGACATCCTCGGCCCGGCCCACGCCAGCGCGTCACTGTCCGTTTTCGGCACGGATCTCCTGTATGCCGGGGCCAAGTACCATCTGTACTTCCTGCTGGTGACCGTCCAGCTGTATCTGGCCTTTCCGTTGATCCGGTGGTTCGTTCTCCGCACCGCACACCGGGCCCTACCGGTGCTGGCGGCCGTATCGGCGGCCAACCTCGCCTGGCTGGCCGTCCTGCAGTACGGCGCGTACCCCCACTCGGGAGCCGGGCTGTGGGTCTACTCCCACGCCTACGAGCTGCTGCCCAGCTACCTCATGTACGTGCTCGGGGGCGCCTACGCGGCCGTCCACCTGGACCGGCTGCAGCAGCTGGTCGACGCCCGCCGCCGCCTGCTGCTGGCGGTCGCCGCCCTGGCCGGGATCGGGGCCCTGGTCGTCTACTCCGTGCAGCTCCCGTTCATGGCCCCCCGCTCGGCCAACGACGTGCTGCAACCCGGTATGGCCCTCAGCTGCCTGGCCGCCACCATCGTGGTCTACCTGGTCGGCTCCCGCTGGGCCGAGGGGCCCCGCCGCCGCCAGGCGCTCATCGAGACCCTCTCCGACGCCTCGTTCGGGGTGTACCTGTCCCACCCCCTGGTCCTCCAGCTCCTGCTCGACTTCGGCGGGTTCGGCAACGGCCAACAGGTGATGCCGGCGTTCGTGTGCACGGTCCTGGCCCTGGTGATCAGCGTGGCCGGCGGCACGGCCATCTCGCTGCTCTTCCGGCGCACCCCCCTGTCGCTGCCCCTGACCGGGCGGCCGTGGCGGGCCCAGGTCAAGCGCCAGCCGGCCACCGCCGGCCGGCGACGGGTCGATCTGCAGCCGGCGCTGGCGTCGGGGAAGGGCGCGGCGGCGTGCTGAGCGTCAGCGAGCTGCTCGACCGGCGGGCCGGGTCGGCCGGCCCGGCCCTGATCGAGGGGTCCACCGGACTCGGCGTGACATGGGCCGAGGTGGCCGAGCAGGCCGACCGGTGGAGGTCCGAGGGGCTGACCGGTCCGGTCGGTCTGGCCCTGGCCGACCCGGTCGCCATGGCCACCAACTTCATCGCCGCCCTGGGGGCCGGCGCCCTGGTCGCTCCGCTGGACCCGAACGCTCCCACCGCCGAGCACACGGCGCGCACCGCCCAGCTGGGTCTGCGCTCGATGGTCATCGAGCCCGGGGTGGACGCGCCCGCCGGCGTGGCCGTCTGGACCGCCGGCCGGCGGGAGATCGAATCCGCCGGCGGCCGGGCCGGGCCGGGGCGACCGGTCCCCGCTTCGCCGGCCGACGTCCGGCTGATAATGGCCAGTTCCGGCACCACCGGCACCCCGAAGATCATCCCGCTCACCGAGGCCCAGCTGCTGGAGACGGCGGCCGGGGTGGCCGCCCACCTCAGGCTCGGCCCGCAGGAGCGGGGCTACTCGCCGCTGCCGCTTTTCCACATCAACGGCCTGATCGTCGGGGTGCTGTCGGCCCTGGTGGCCGACAGCACCATCGTGGTCGAGCGGCAGTTCTCCCGCCGGTCGTTCTGGACCACCGTGGAGCAGCGCCGGGTGACCTGGCTCAACCTGGTGCCGGCCATCCTGGCCATCCTGGGCGCCCCCGCCGACGGCGAGGGGCTGCGGCCGCACCCGGGGGTCCGGCTGGCCCGCTCCGCCTCGGCTCCCCTGCCGGCCTCGGTGCGCGAGCGCTTCGAAGCCCGCAGCGGGATACCGGTGGTGGAGACCTACGGGATGACCGAGGCGGCCAGCCAGATCACCGCCAACCCGACCGACGCGGTGCGCGCCGGATCGGTGGGGCGGCCCGTGGGGATCGAGCTGCGGGTGGTGGACGAGACCGGGCGCCCCCCGGGCCCGGGCCAGGAGGCCAGGGTGCAGATCCGGGGATCGCGGGTGACGGCGTGGTACTGGAGCGCCGACGACGGGCCGGCCGGTTGGTCGAGCCGGCCCGTCGTGGACGGGGACGGATGGCTGGACACCGGCGACATCGGCTGGACCGACGGTGATGGCTATCTCTACCTGGTGGGTAGAGATGGCGATGTCATCAATCGCGGGGGCGAGAAGGTCCAGCCCCGGGAGGTGGAAGACGTGCTTCTCGGCGACGCCCGGGTCACCGCCGCCGTGGTGATCGGGAGGCCCCACCCCACCGTGGGAGAGGAACCGGTCGCCTACGTGATGGTCAACGAGGCGACGGCAGCCGCCCCCGGCGACCTCGTCGCCGACCTGCACCAGCGCTGCGAGGAGTCCCTCAGCCGGTTCAAGCGGCCGGCCGACATAGTCCTCAGCCGGTCCTTACCCGCCGGGCCGACCGGCAAGGTCAGAAGAAGCGAAGTCCGGGCCATGATCCGAAACCCTGATCATCCCCACCCCACACCGATCACCGAGACGCCATGACCCTCATTGCGAACCGACAAGGACGAACTCTGATGGACTCGATATTCCTGGCGCTGCCCGACCGGGACGCCAAGCCGCGCACCCGGGGCCTGACCATGGCCATCGACAACGGCATGCCCCACGGCGCCTTCGCCGACGCCGTGGCCAGCGCCGCCGAGTACATCGACGTGGTCAAGTTCGGCTGGGGGACGGCGCTCGTCACCCCCGACATCGAGGACAAGCTGGACCTGCTCAAGTCCTACCGGATCGGTTACTACTTCGGCGGGACCCTCTTCGAGAAGTTCGTGCACCAGGACCGCTTCGAGTCGTTCCTCACGCTGTGCCGGTTGTGCGATTGCCCCTACGTGGAGATCTCCAACGGCACCATCGAGATGAGCACCGAGGAGAAGGCCGGCTACATCTCCCGCTGTGCCGAGGAGTTCACCGTCTTGTCGGAGGTCGGCTTCAAAGACGCCCGGCGGTCGTCGGAGCTGACCGCGGAGCAGCTGGTGGCCGCGGTGCGGGCCGACCTCGGAGCGGGGGCCACCAGGGTCATAACCGAGGCCCGCGAGAGTGGCAGGAGCGGCATCTGCCGCCCCGACGGCACCCCCCGCGAGGACCTGGTCGACGCCCTGCTGGAGAGCGGCGTGGACAGCGAGCAGATCCTCTTCGAGGCCCCCACCAAGGATCTGCAGACCCACTTCATCAAGCTGCTCGGCCCGAACGTCAACCTCGGCAACATCAACCCCACCGACGTGATCGGCCTCGAGACCCTCCGCCTCGGGCTGCGGGCCGACACCCTCATGCACTTCGAGAAGGCCCGCAGCCATGCGTGACGCGTCCGACGTGTTCCACCTGGCCATCCCGGCCCGGGACCTGGACGAGACGCAGGATTTCTACGTGACGAAGCTGGGCTGCCACCTGGCCCGCCGCTACGACGACCGGATCACGCTGGACTTCTTCGGAGACCAGGTCGTGTGCCACCTGACCGAGGACGTGGATGAGCAGCCCGGCCTGTACCCCCGCCACTTCGGGATCACCTTCCGCCACCAGGCCGACTTCGATGCGGTGCTGACCTGTGCCGAGACCCGCCGGATCCCCTTCTTCCGGGGGTGCGAGACCCGCTTCGCCGGCCGGGTGGAGGAGCACCTGACCTTCGTGCTCCAGGACCCGTCGGCCAACCTGATCGAGTTCAAGCACTACCGCGACCCGCGGATGATGTACTGAGGGTCGCCACGACCCCCGACCGGGCCTCCCGCCTCCTGGTCCTCGTCCGCCACGGCCG
Organism: Actinomycetes bacterium; assembly: GCA_021827225.1. Next base: position 5,202 of record JAKAXG010000358.1, read on the forward strand.
CACCGAATGGAACGCCGCCGGTCGGTTCCAGGGCCGGGCCGACCCCCCGCTGGACCCGGTCGGTTGCGACCAGGCCGAGACCTGCGCCAAGGAGCTGGCGTCGTCGTTCGACCGGGCCGGCCTGGCCACCCCGACCATCGTGTCGAGCG
>JAKAXG010000359.1 GCA_021827225.1 Actinomycetes bacterium
TTCCACGAAGCTGGCGTTCAGGGCCGGGACCGCCTTCAGGGCCTCCACCACCGCGAAGCCGATGATGTGGGTGAAGCTGACCTTGCCGGCGGACCCGGTACGGGAGAGCTGGTTGTTGAGGATGCGCCGGTTGACCTCGAGCAGCCGGGCCGGGATGACCCGGAAACTGGTGGCGGTGGGGACCCCGAGGCTGGCCGTCATGTTGGCCACCACCCGGGCGGCGGCGCCGCGCAGCGGGGTGGCCGGCACGGGGGGCGGGGCCGAGCCGTCGGGCGGGGTGGCCGCAGCTGCCCCTCCGGCACCGGCCCGGGCCGGCGCGGCCACGGGGGGGCCGGCGGTGGGTTGGGGCCGGACCGCCTCGCCGGCGGTGGTCTGGACCGCCACCGCCAGCGAGGACCCGCCCTCCTCCTCCTCTTCGGTCTCGGGCCGGACCTCGGGAGTGGAGGGCCGGGCCAGGTTGGCGCCGCCGGGGCGGTAGTTCTCGAAGAACTCCCGCCAGCTCTCGCTGACCGATGTGGGGTCCTGGCGGTACTGCTCGTACATATCGTCCACCAGCCAGGCGTTGGGACCGAAGCTGGCGGATCCTCCGGAAAGATCGCTCATACCGAGAGCCAGGGTACGTCCATGTGCGGCCCGGGCGAGCCCCACCCGCGAACACGGGCGGCCCGGAGCGGGCCGGAGCCAGCCGGGCGGCCGCCGAATCGGCCGGGCGGTCCGGCCTCGGGCAGACTGGTTCCCATGCCGGCCCAGTTCATCTTCACCATGCGCGACCTGCGACGCTTCTACCCGCCGGACCGGGAGGTGCTGCGCGGTATCAACCTGTCGTTCTACCCGGGCGCCAAGATCGGGGTCATCGGTTCGAACGGCTCGGGGAAGTCGTCGCTTCTCAAGATCATGGCCGGCGTCGACGACGACTACACCGGCGAGGCCAGGCTCACGCCCGGTTTCACCGTCGGCTACCTGGCCCAGGAACCGGAGCTCGACCCGGCGAAGGACGTGGCCGGCAATGTCGCCGACGGGGTCGCCGGGCTGAAGGGCCTCCTCGCCCGCTACGACGAGGTGTGCGCGGCCATGGGAGACCCCGATGCCGACTTCGACAAGCTGCTGGCGGAGCAGGCCGACCTGCAGGACAGAATCGACGCGGCCGGGGCCTGGGAGCTGGACCGCCGGCTGGAGATAGCCATGGACGCCCTGCGCCTGCCACCGGGCGATGCCTCCGTCGAGATGCTCTCCGGCGGCGAGCGTCGCCGGGTGGCGCTGTGCCGGCTGCTCCTTTCAGCGCCCGACCTGCTGCTGCTCGACGAGCCGACCAACCACCTCGACGCCGAATCGGTGGCCTGGCTGGAGCGGACGCTGCAGGAGTACCCGGGCACGGTCGTGGCTGTGACCCACGACCGCTACTTCCTCGACAACGTGGCCGGATGGATCCTCGAGCTGGACCGGGGGTCGGGCATCCCCTGGGAGGGCAACTACTCGTCCTGGCTGGACCAGAAGCAGGCCCGGCTGGCCGGGGAGGAGAAGGCCGACAGGGCCCGTCAGCAGACCCTGGAGCGGGAGCTGGAGTGGATCCGGATGTCCCCCCGGGCCCGCCAGTCCAAGAGCAAGGCCCGTGTGAGCGCCTACAACGAACTGGTCGCGTCGGCCGAAGCGGCCGCTTCCGAACGGGGGCCGGAGAAGCTGGAGATCACCATCCCGGCCGGACCCCGCCTGGGCGACGTGGTGGTGGAGGCGTCCGGGGTGACCAAGGGCTTCGGGGACCGGCTGCTGTTCGAGGACCTCACGTTCTCCCTGCCCCCGGGCGGGATCGTCGGGGTGATCGGGCCCAACGGCGCCGGCAAGACCACCCTGTTCCGCATGATCACCGGATCGGAGACGCCGGACGGGGGGACGCTCCGCGTCGGCGACTCGGTGTCGCTCGCCTACGTCGACCAGTCCCGGGCCACCCTGGACCCGGAGAAGACGGTGTTCGAGGAGGTGGCCGACGGCCAGGACCGGCTCATCGTCGGCAATCGGGAATTACACGGGCGGGCGTACGTGGCCGGCTTCGGCTTCAAGGGCAGCGACCAGCAGAAGAAGGTCGGCAAGCTCTCCGGCGGGGAGCGCAACCGGGTCCACCTGGCCAAGACCCTCCGCTCGGGGGGGAACGTGCTGCTGCTCGACGAGCCCACCAACGACCTCGACGTGGACACGCTCCGGGCCCTGGAGGAGGCCCTCCTGGCATTCCCCGGCTGCGCGGTGGTGATCAGCCACGACCGGTGGTTCCTCGACCGGGTGGCGACCCATGTCCTGGCCTTCGAAGGCGACTCCGAGGTGCGCTGGTGGGAGGGGAACTTCTCCGACTACGAGGCCGACCGCAAGAAGCGCCTCGGAGGCGACGCCGACCAGCCGCACCGGATCAGGTACAAGCCGCTGGTCAGGTAGGGCCTCTCCGGGGGCCGGACGGGGTGCCGGCCGAGCTGATCGGGCGGTTCTGCGCCCGCTACCCCAACGCGGAAACGGCGGCCGACTACCGATACAACCTGACGCTGTTGTTCTCGCGAACCGGCGTGTGTCATCCAGCTCAGTTGGACGAGGCGGGCGTGACGGCGTACTGCACGCACGGTGACCGGCCGGCCAACAACACGGTGTACCAGCGGCTGTCGCAGGTGCGGACATTCCTGCGTTGGTGCAGGTCAGAGGGGGTGTGTGACAACCCCTCTGGCCGAGCGGTTGGCCACCCGGGAGAGCCCGTTGCGGTCCTACCAGCGGACCTACGGGAAGGCGCAGGCGGCTAACCCAGGGCGCTGGCTGACCCGTGACCAGGCGTTCGGGGCGCTGGTGGCGGCCTGCCAGGACGGGACGCTGCCGGGGCTGCGGGACGAGCTGATAGTCCGGCTGGGACTGACCGGGCTGCGCTGCTCGGAGATCGCCGGGATCACGGTCGGGGCATTTTCCCAACCGCCCCAGATCACGTGGACCGGGAAGAGGTCCAAGCCGCGCCGGGCCGTCGCCGGGGCCACGCTCCTGGCCGTGCTGGACCCGCTACCTGCGGTGCTATCCGGGATACCGGCTGTCCTCGCCGTTGATCTGCGGTATCCCGCAGGGGAGTTTCGGTCCGGGTGGACCGGATCGGCTGCTGTGGGGCACGGCGCTGCATCGCCGCTGCGTGTTCCGGGCGGTGCAGAAGCGGGCGGCGATGGCCGGGCTGGGTCATGTGGCGCCTCATGACCTGCGCCGGTCGGCGGCGGGGATCCTGCACCGTTCGGTGGATGCCGGCGGGGCCCACTACTTCGACCTGCTGGACATCCAGCGGGTGCTGGGCCACACCGACCCGGCGACCACGATGCGCTCCTACTTGGAGCCCATCGACAACGACGTCCTGGCCCGGGCCGCCGCCGTGCTCGACTAGGCCCCGCTCTCCTGACACGGCGTGAGGTGCCGGGCGGCAGCGACCGTGGACTAGTAGGCGAGCCCGGACTCCTCGTCCCGGTTCGGATGAAGGATCTCTCCGGTTTCCAGGTCCAGTTGGTTGAGCAGCTCGATGAAGGCGCCGGGAGCTACGCCCCCGTCGCCTCGAGGCCGACCACTGGCCTGTCTCCGGACGGCGGCCTTCTCCGACCAGGCCAGGATGCGGGCGGCCTGTTCGGGACCGAGTCCGAAGGCGGTCACACCGTCTCCGGGGCGGCGCCGAGTCCGGGTCTGTCGCTAAACCGCTCCCGGTGATCGCGGAGGTTCCGGATCGGCTCACGGATGCCTGGTCGGGGTCGTACCTAGCACCGGGATCGCAGTACGCGTCACACCCTGCGGGCAGACTCAAGAAATGAGCGGCCCTGAGGACGACCCTGTCCCTCCTGGGCTTGTCCTCAGTTTGGACGAGGCGTTTCGGGTCCTGGAGGCGCTGGAGGACTCGCTCTCCACCATTGAGAACGCCGGACTCCGGCCAGGACTGGTGGACGAGTTGGCCACGGTGATCAGGATCATCCACGGTAGTCTCGGTCTGGACGAGGGAGGCCTGCGGTGACTGGTACGGAGATTCTGAGGCCGGCCGAGGCGGCCCGCCGGCTCGGGGTCCGGACTCGGGTGATCATCGAGGCGATGTACTACGAGCGGCTGCCTCGTGTACGGCTCGAGGATGGGACTCTCGGCATCCCGGCGGATGCTCTCGAAGATTTCGATCCGAGCGCGCAAGTAAGGAACAGATGACTGCGTATCAGGTACAAGCCGCTGGTGCGGGGGTAGGCGGCCGCCCGGTCACTCCCCCCCGGTCGCCTCGGCCAGCTCGAGGCGGAGGGAGAGCACCTCCTCACGGAGCATGTCCACCTCCGACCGCAGCGCCGCCAGCGACTCCTTCAGGTCCGCGACCTCCGCTCCCAGCCGGCCGCGCTCGCCGTCCCCGGTCGGGGCCGCGATGGTGGCCGGAGCAGGGACGGGGCCGCCCGGGCCAGCATCCTCCTCCCCCGCCTCCACCGGGGCCAGGAGCTGGGTCCAGCGCTCCTCCTTCTGGCCCGGCCTGCGGGGCAGGCGGGCCACGAGCGGTTCATCCCACCGGGACAGGCCCTCCAGGTCCGATTCCACCTCGGCGGAGCTCTCGAAGCGGGCCATGCGCTCGGTGCGGGTCCGCATCTCCCCCACCGTCTGGGGCCCCCTGAGCAGCAGCACCCCCACCAGAGACAGCTGGCGGCCGTCGAGGGCCAGGCTCTCGTCCAAGACGTGGCGGTACCGGACGACGGACCGGCCGTGCGACGGCAGGACGAAGCGGACCAGGCCCTTCTGCTTCAGGCGGTCGAGGGCTTCCTGCACCTCGGACTCGGCGAGGCTCATGACCGGGTCCCGGTTGGAGGCCTGGTTGCAGGCCAGGGTCAGGCTGTTGAGCGTCAGCGGGTACTGCTGGGGGGTGGTCAGCTGCTTCTCGACCAGGCTGCCCACCACCCTGGCCTCCACGCCGTCGAGCCTCATGCCCGCAGCATACGGGTCCCCGGTGCTTCCGCCTACCCGTCGGCCGGTTCCGGTACCTTGCCCCGGATGGTCTCCGATGACGGACTGCGGATCGTGTGGCGGGAACCGCTCGCGGACGGTCCGGCCGGCGGCCGGCTGATCGTGCTGGTCCACGGGGCCATGGACCGGGCCACGAGCTTCACCCGGCTCATGGCCAGGCTGGCGGACTGGACGATCGTGACCTACGACCGCCGGGGCTATGCCCGGTCATCCCACCTGGGGCCCCCGGAGGGGTTCACCGACCAGATCAGCGACCTGCTGGAGGTGCTCGACGGCCGGCCGGCCGTGGCCTTCGGCCACAGCCTGGGCGGGGACATCGTGCTGGCCACCGAGGCCCGCCATCCGGGAACGCTCAGCGCCGCTCTGGTCTG
>JAKAXG010000360.1 GCA_021827225.1 Actinomycetes bacterium
GCGGTGGAGCACTGGAAGGCCCGGGGCCTGGACCTCTCCCCCATCCTGGCTCTGCCCTCGGCCGAGCCGGGCGCCGCCCGCCGCTGCGTGACCGCCCAGGACCACGGCCTCGACCGGGCGCTGGACCGCCAGCTGATCGAGGCCTGCCAGCCAGCGCTCGAGGACGCCCGGCCGGTGAAGCTGGCCTACGAGGTCCGCAACGTCAACCGGACGGTCGGGACCCAGCTGGGGGCGGAGATATCCCGCCGCTACGGCGGCTCCGGCCTGCCCGACGGGACGATCGACATCTCCTTCACCGGCTCGGCCGGCCAGAGCTTCGGGGCGTTCGTGCCGAGAGGCGTCACCCTGCGCCTGGAGGGCGACGCCAACGACTACCTGGGCAAGGGGCTCTCCGGCGGGCGGATCGTGGTCCGACCGTCGGCCGAGGCGCCGGAGTCGTTCCTGGCGGAGGAGCAGATCATCGCCGGCAACGTCATCCTCTACGGCGCCACCGCCGGGGAGGTCTTCCTCCGCGGCGTGGTCGGTGAGCGCTTCTGCGTGCGGAACTCCGGGGCGCTGGCCGTCGTCGAGGGGGTCGGCGACCACGCCTGCGAGTACATGACCGGCGGCCGGGTCGTGGTGCTCGGCCCCACCGGCCGCAACTTCGGCGCCGGCATGTCCGGCGGTGTGGCCTACGTGTGGGACCCCCAGGGGGCCTTCGGCGCCAACCTCAACGGCGAGATGGTCGACCTGGAGGACTGCACCGACGAGGACGTCACCTGGCTGGGCGGGGTGCTGCGCCGCCATCAGGAGGAGACCGGCTCGGCGGTGGCGTCCCGCCTGCTGGCCGGGTGGCCCCGGCTGGCCACCCAGTTCGTGAAAGTCATGCCCCGCGACTACAAGCGGGTGCTCGAGGCGGTGCGCCTGGCCGAGGAGACCGGGCGCCCGGTGGAGGAAGCGATCATGGCGGCATCCCGTGGGTAAGCTCACCGGCTTCCTGGAGTTCCCCCGCGAGCTGCCGGCCCGCCGGCCGGTGCCCGTGCGGCTTCGGGACTGGAAGGAGGTCTACGAGCCGTTCCAGACCGACCGTCTGCAGGCCCAGGCCAGCCGGTGCATGGACTGCGGCATCCCCTTCTGCAACGACGGTTGCCCGCTCGGCAACCTCATCCCCGACTGGAACGACCTGGTGTACCGGGACCAGTGGCGCCAGGCCATCGACCGGCTCCACGCCACCAACAACTTCCCCGAGTTCACCGGGCGGCTGTGCCCCGCCCCGTGCGAGGCGGCGTGCGTGCTCGGCATCAACGCCGACCCGGTCACCATCAAGCAGGTCGAGGTCACCATCATCGACCGGGCCTGGGACGAGGGCTGGGTGAAGCCGGTGCCGCCGGCCCGCCAGACCGGCCGCTCGGTGGCCGTCATCGGGTCCGGCCCGGCCGGCCTGGCCGCCGCCCAGCAGCTCACCCGGGCCGGCCACTCGGTGACGGTGTACGAGCGCGACGACGCCCCCGGTGGCCTGCTCCGCTACGGCATCCCCGAGTTCAAGATGGAGAAGCGCCACCTGGACCGCCGGCTGGCCCAGATGGAGGCCGAGGGCACGGCGTTCGTGTCGGGGGTGTCGGTGGGGGCCACGACGGGACCAGGTTGTCTGTCGGCGTCCGAGCTGGCCGCCGCCAACGACGCGCTGGTCCTGGCCATCGGCGCCACCGTCCCCCGGGACCTGCCCATCCCCGGCCGGTCGCTGCGGGGGATCCACCAGGCCATGGAGATCCTGCCGATGGCCAACCGGGCGGTGACCGCCGACGACCCGGTGGCGGCCTGCCCGATCAACGCCGCCGGCAAGCGGGTGGTGATCATCGGCGGTGGCGACACCGGGGCCGACTGCCTCGGCACCGTGCACCGTCACGGCGCCCGGTCGGTGCACCAGTTCGAGATCATGCCCCGGCCGCCCGAGACCCGCGACCCGTCCACCCCGTGGCCGACGTGGCCGCTCGTGTTCCGCACCTCGTCGGCCCACGAGGAGGGCGGCGAGAGGGTCTTCTCCGTCAACACGCTGGAGTTCCTCGACGACGGATCCGGGCACGTGGCCGGCCTGCGGGCGTGCGAGGTGGAGATGAAGGTGGTGGACGGTCGGCCGAGCTTCGAGCCGGTCCCCGGCTCCGAGTTCACCCTGGACTGCGACCTCGTCCTGCTGGCTCTCGGCTTCTCCGGCCCGGAGCGGGAGATCGCCTCCGCCCTGGGCCTGGACATGACCCCGCGGGGCAACATCGCCCGCGGCGGCGACTACTCGACCTCCCGGCCGGGGGTCTACGTGTGCGGCGACGCCGGCCGGGGCCAGAGCCTCATCGTGTGGGCCATCGCCGAGGGGCGCTCGGCGGCGATGCACCTGGACCGTTTTCTCACCGGCGACACCCTGTTGCCGGCGCCGTTGCCGGAGGCCTGACCGGCGGCCCGGGCCCGCGCCGTCGGAGCCGGGCTCGGGTACCCTGGCCGGGTGGATATCGACGAGCCGCAGCCGGAGCGCCCGGTGCAACCGCGGCTGAGCGGCGGACCCGACGGCGGGGACGAGATGGAGCGCGACCAGGTCGAGCGCGACGTGGCGGAGGCCCCTGACCTAGACGGGGAACCCGACGTCCCGGAGGGCGGGGCCGGGCCGGCGGACCATGGCGACGCCGACGATCCGGAGGTGCCGCACACCGCGCTGCCGCCGAAGATGGAGGCCTGGCGCAAGCGCAGCGCCGCCGGCGCCATCCTCACCGGCTTCGCCCTGGGCCTGCAGCAGGCTCTGGAGACCCACCGGGAGGAGCCGTCGATCGTGGTGCAGACCACCGGCGACCTGCCCGACGACCTGGCGGTCGAGGCGGACTTCGAGTACGGACGGCCCCGCCAGAGCGTGGTGAGCATCCGCCCCTGGCTCCTCAACGACTCCGCCGACAAGCGGGCCGACCGGGACGCCGACACCGCCGGCGGGGGCGACCCCGCCCAGGACTCGTAGAGCCCGAAGGTGAGGCTCTTCCCCCGCCGCCCCGCCGGCGCCCCTACCACCACGACGGCCCCCTCCGAGCGTGACTCCGTGCTGGACGTCCCGGCGACCCCGGGGCTCAAGCCCTCCGCCATGCGCGGCAACGAGGCCCTCTACGGCTACATGGTCGGGGTGGTCCTGGTGGTGGTGGCGGTGCTCAACCTGGCGGTGACCAGCGGCCCGGGAGCCCCGGCGCATCCCGACACCATCCTGGAGGGCATCGGCGTGGCGGCGTCCCTGGCGCTGTTCGGAGCGGTCCGCACGGGCAACCGGATGGTGGCCGGTTTCGGCGCCATCGTCGCCGCGTTCTTCGTCACCCTGCCCCGGGTGCCGAACAGCCTGTCGATCGCCCACATCGTCGCCCTGGTGGTCCCCATGGTGTTCGGCCTGGTCATCACCCAGCGACAGAGGAAGGACACCCCCCGCATGGCCCGGGGTGGGCGGGCTGCGGCCGCGGGGGCCGCCAAGGGGTCGGGGCGGTCCGGCGGGTCGCGTGCCGGGGCGGTGCCGGCCGGCGGCCGGCGGGGCCGGCGGGGCAAGGCGGCGGAGCCGGTCTCCGGCCCTCGGCCCAGCGCCCGCTACACGCCGCCCAAGGCGAAGCGAGAGCAGAAGAAGTAGCGGGGTCCCCGGCCGGCGCCGGCGGCGGCGCGGCGGCGGCCGGCGACCCTCAGGCCGGGCGCCGTCCGGGACCGGTGACGGAAATCGACCTGCCAGGTGGATTCACGTCACCAAGGACCACCGGATGTCACGAAAGGGGCCCTGGGCCGCCGGCCGTGACCTCTGCGCCCTACCTCTCCGCCGGCAGCAGCGCGGAGCGCAGGAAGCCCAGCAGCGCCCGGCGCTGGCGCACCATGGAACGGGCCGTCGGCTCCACTCCCAGCGCCCGCAGCACCTCCACCTCGGTGGCCACCCCCACCACCGCCGAGTAGGCCATGAGCAGCAGCAGCCGGGCGTCCTGCTGGCGCAGCTGCCCGCCGGCCATGGCGTCCTCCAGGAAGCCGGTGGCCCGGTCGATCAGCGGGCCCAGCATCGTCGCGAACTGCGTCGTCGCCGGCGGACCCCGACGGGTCACCTCCCTCACCAGGCCCAAAAGCTCGGGTCGCCGGGCGGCCAGCCGGAACACGGCCCGGACCACCGCCTGCACCCGGTCCCACGCCGGTTCGGCCTCCGGCTCCGCCCTCGACGGCTGCGACGCCTGAGGCGGCTGCGAAAGCCGAACCGACGGCACCGGCGGCTGCGAAAGCTGCGACAGCGCTTCGGTCAGCTCCACGGCCGCCCGGTCGACCGCCGCCGCCAGCAGCGCCTCCTTCGACGGGAAGTAGTACAGGATGGTCTGCTTGCGCACCCCCAGCTCGCCGGCGACGGCGTCGAGGGAGGTGACGTCGTAGCCCCTGCGCCCGAAGGCGGTCAGGGCGGCGTCCACCACCCGCTCGCGGGTGCTGCGAGCGGTGCCGTCGGCGCCGGCGCGGTCGGCGCCACCGATGCTGTTCCCAGCGACCGTCACTTACCATATGGTAGACAGGGGTCGATGCTGCGTGAGTCCCTCGCGGGAAAACGGATCGCCATCACCGGAGGCACCGGTTTCCTCGGTACCGCTCTCATCGAGCGGCTGCTTCGGTCCGTGCCCGGCTGCGAGGTGGCCCTCCTGGTCCGCCCCGGCCGGCGGGGCCCCGCCGACCGGGTGCGTCGCGAGATCCTGCGCAACAACTGCTTCGACCGGCTCCGCCGGGAGCTGGGCGACGGTTTCGACGCCGCGGTCGAGCGGCGGGTGCACGTCATGGCCGGCGACGTCGGCGTGGACGGGCTGGGCCTCGACGCCGAGGGGGAGGCCCTGCTGGCGTCGTGCGAGGTGGTCATCCACTCGGCGGCCACGGTCAGCTTCGACTCGCCCCTCGACTCGGCGGTGGAGATCAACCTGCTGGGCCCGACCCGGGTGGCGGAGACGTTGCTGCGCATCCACCGCGGCGATCAGGGAGCCGGCCGGCCGCTGCCCCACCTGATCGCCGTCTCCACCGCCTACGTCGCCGGCGGCCGGCGCGGACTGGCTCCCGAGGCGCCGCTCCCCGACACGCCGTGGTCCACCGAGGTGGACTGGAAGCCTGAGGTGGCGGCGGCGAGACGGGCCCGGAGCGATACCGACGCCGACAGCCGGGACCCCAAGATGCTGGCCCGGTTCCACCGCCAGGCCCGGCGGGAGCTGGGGGCGGCCGGGACCCCGCTCCTCGCCGCCCGGGCCGAGAAGTTCCGCCAGGAGTGGGTCAACGACCGCATGGTGGAGGTGGGCAAGGCCCGGGCCCAGGGTCTGGGCTGGCCGGACGCCTACGCCTACACCAA
>JAKAXG010000361.1 GCA_021827225.1 Actinomycetes bacterium
CTCCACCCCCTCGGCAGCCGGCTCCGGTGGGTCCGGCCCTGGCACCGGCGCCGCCTCCCAGGCCGCGGCCGCCGGCCACAGCGGTCAGGTGGCCGCCACGGTCGGCGCCGCCAAGGTGGCGGCCTGCGGCGGGCAGAAGCTCCAGGTCCCCGGGGATCCCTATTCCCCGCCGTGCGAGACCTTCAGCGGCAACAACGGGGGAGCCACGGCCCCGGGCGTGACCGCCACCGCCATCAACGTGTCGTTCCGCCTGACGAACGACCAGAGCTTCCAGCAGACCCTGGCCCAGCTGGCCGGCGCCCAGTTGCAGGACACCAACGCCGACACCGAGCGGACGATCCTGGCGCTGGCCCAGTACTTCAACAGCCACTTCCAGTTCTACGGCCGCAAGATCGTCGTGCACTTCTTCAACGGTCAGGGTTCGCTGTCCAACGAACTGCTCGGAACCGGGCAGGCCCAGGCCGAGGCCGACGCCCTGACCGCCAAATCGATGCACGTGTTCGCCGACCTGTCAGCCGAGTCCGAGCCCTACGCCGCCGCCCTGGCCAAGGAGGGGATCATGGCCTTCGGCGACCCGTACATGTCCAGGGCCTGGCACCAGCAGCACGCTCCCTATACCTGGTCGGTGGCCACTGACGGCACCGACGTGGCGTCGCTGGCGGCCCACTACGCCGTCCAGAAGCTCTGCCCGGCGGGCTCGCCGGCCGCCTACGCCGGCGGATCGCTCAAGAACGCCCCCCGCAAGTTCGCCCTGCTGGCCCCCGAGAACTCCTGGTACCAGCAGTCGGTGGCGGTGGCGCAGGGCATCATGCAGGCGGCCGGGTGCCAGGCCTCCATCTTCACCTACACGCTGGACCTGGGGACCATGTCGCAGCAGGCGGCCAACCTGGTGTCGAAGCTCAAGAGCGGGGGATACACCACCATCATCTGCGGCTGCGATCCCATCTTCCCGGTGTACCTGTCGGGACAGGGCAACCAGCAGGGGTACCTGCCGGAGTTCGTCATCACCGGTACCGCCCTCACCGACGCCGACTACAGCGCCCAGCTGTGGAACCAGAACTTCGCGGCCCACGCCTTCGGCATAAGCCCCAACGGCCCGGAGGTGCCCTACACCCAGACCATCGGGTACGCGGCGTACAAGACGGTACGCAGCGACGAGCCGGCGTTCTTCGTGAACCAGATCTATGAGCAGATGGACCAGATGGCCATCGGGCTTCAGATGGCCGGACCCGACCTGACCCCGCAGACGTTCCAGCAGGGCATGTTCAACTACCCGCCCAGAGAGGGACCCTTCGGGCTGTGGGGCTGGAGTCCGCAGCAGTACACCGTGCCCAACGACGTCCGGGAGATCTGCTACAGCCCGACGGCCATCTCCCCGTACAACGGAAAGCCCGGCGCCTACACGCCCAGTTCCTCCAACAACGCCCGCTGGATCGCCACCGACATCCCGAAGGGACCGCCAGGATGCCCGATCCCCAAATGATCGCCGCCCCGACGGAGAGCCCGCTTCTCCGGCGCTGGAAGGCCATGAGCAACCGCCAGCGGCTGCTTCTCGGCCTCGGTGCGGTCGCCGTGCTCTACACGGTCATCGTCGTGGCCACCGGCCCGAACGGGTACCTGCACAGCAAGGCTCCGATCGGGATCATCCTGCTCGGGGTGGTGTACGGCTCCGCCACCGCCCTGGGGGCCATGGGCCTGATCCTGGTGTACCGGGCCAACCGGTTCATCAACTTCGCCCACGGGGCGCTGGGCTCGATGGTCGGGGTGCTGGCCATCGGCATGGTGCAGAAGCACGGGCTCAACTACTGGTTGGCCCTGCCCCTCGCCACCGCGGTGGGCGCAGCGGTGGGGGGGATCACGGAGGTGACCACCATCCGCCGGTTCCGCACCTCGCCCCGGCTGATCGTGCTGGTGGCCAGCATCGGCCTGGCCCAGCTGTACGGCGGCCTGGAACTGGCGGGAACCAAGGCGATCCACTTCGTGTCGCTGACCGGAGCGTTCTCCCCGCCGTTCAACATGTCGGTGACCATCGACGTGTACACCTTCCAGAGCAACGCCATCATGATCGTGCTCGTGGTCCCGCTGGTGATCGCCTTCCTGGTCTGGTTCCTGCGCCGGACCGCGGCCGGGGTGGCGGTGCGGGCCGCGGCGGAGAACTCCGACCGGGCCCTGCTGCTGGGCATCCCGGTCAACCGGCTGTCCACCATCGTGTGGCTCATCGCCGGCGGCCTGGCCGCCCTCACCTACATGCTGCAGGCGCCCTTCGAGGGGGTGAAGCCGGGAGCCATCTCCAACGGCCCCACGGTGCTGGTTCCCATGCTGGCCGCCGCGGTCGTCGCCGGCATGGAGTCTCTTCCCGTCGCCTTCGGCGCCGCCGTGGGGCTGGGCATCATGGAGCAGATCGTCCGCTGGAACTTCAGCAACGACCCGTCCATAGTCTGGGCGTTCTACCTGGCCGTGATCCTGGTGGCGCTCCTGGCCCAGTCCGGCAAGCTCAACCGGGCCCAGGAGGCGGGTGACTCCTCGTGGGCCTCGGTGGCGGTGGCCAAGCCCATCCCGCTCGAGCTGAGACGGCTGCCCGAGGTCCTGTGGACCCGGAGGGCGCTGCTGGCGGCGGTGGCGGTGCTGTTCGTGTTCGTCCCCCACGCCTGGAGCCCGAGCAGCCAGCTCCTGGCCGGCTTCGCCGTGGTGTGGGCCATGGTCGGGGTCTCCCTCGTCGTCCTCACCGGCTGGGGCGGCCAGATCAGCCTGGGCCAGTTCGGCTTCGCCGGGGTGGCCGGCATGGTCGCCGGGAACCTCATCGCCCGCTGGAACGTGGACTTCCTCTTCGTGATCGTGATCTCCGCCGCAGCAGGCGGCGTGGTGGCGCTGCTGATCGGCCTGCCGGCGCTGCGCATCAGAGGGCTGTTCCTGGCGGCGACCACCCTGGCCATGGGGGTGGCCTTCGACAAGTACTTCCTCAACACCGACACCTTCCCCCAGTTGATCCCCTCCAACGGGATCCCCCGGCCGCTGCTGCTGCAACGCTTCGACCTGAACAACTACTACGAGCTGTATGTCGTGTGCCTGGTGTTGCTGGGCCTGACCATCCTGGCCACCACGGGACTGCGCAAATCCCGGGCCGGGCGGGTACTGATCGCCACCAACGACAACGAGCGGGCCGCCGCCTCGGCGTCGGTGGGCACGACCGGGGTGAAGCTGACCGGATTCGTCACCGCCGGTGTCATAGCTGGCATCGCCGGAGCCCTGGACGCCCTGCTGCTGGGGGCGCTCAACCCGGGCAGCTTCCCGTCCGTCGACAGCATCACGGTCTTCTGCTACGCCGTGATCGGCGGGCTGGGTTCCATAACCAGCGCCCTGGTGGGCATCTTCAGTTTCAAGTACCTCGAGACCCTCACCTGGCTCGGCACCTACCGGGTGGCGGTGAGCGGGGCCGCCCTGCTGCTGGTCCTCATGTTCCTGCCCGGCGGTATCGGGGCCGTACTGTTCTCGTGGCGGGACAGGATGCTGCGCCTGGTCGCCAACCGGAGGGGCATCCTCGTGCCGAGCCTGGTTGCTGACAAGCGGACCGGGTCTACCGGCTCGGACTCCGACGCCGGCCTGCTCACGGCAGCCCTGGCGGCGGAGCAGGCCGGCCGACAGAAGGAGACGGTGGGAGTATGAGCCCGTCCAGCCGCATCGGGTCGGTCCTGAGACGGGGCCGTCCGGGTGCCACCACCCTGGACCGACCCGGCTACATGGACCTGGACGAGCCGACCAGGGAGGTGCCGACCCTCCAGGTCCCGGCCGTCGCCGCCCCCGCCCCGGGTGGCACCCTGCTCTCCTGCCGGGACGTGGATGTCTCCTACGGCCAGGTGCAGATCCTCTTCGGCGTCGACTTCGACGTGTCCAGCCACGAGATCGTCGCCCTGCTCGGCACCAACGGGGCCGGCAAGTCCACCCTCCTCAAAGGCATATGCGGCCTGGTGAAACCGCGGCGGGGCACCGTCATGTTCAAGGGCGAGGACATCACGAGCCTGCCGGCCGACGTCACCACCCGCAGGGGCGTGTCGCTGATGCCCGGCGGCAAGGGCGTCTTCCCGACCCTGACGGTGGCCGAGAACCTGCGGCTGGCGACCTGGCTCATCCGCGACGACCAGGAACGGATCGAACTGGCCCGGCAGGAGGTGCTGGAGCTGTTCCCGGTTCTCGCCGAGCGGCACAACCAGATGGCCGGGAACCTCTCGGGAGGCGAGCAGCAGATGCTGGCCCTGGGCTCCGCGCTCATGACCCGGCCCGAGCTGCTCATGATCGACGAGCTGTCCCTCGGCCTGGCGCCCACCATCGTCGGCCAGCTCCTGGACGTCGTCCGCGAGGTCCACCGGCGGGGCTCGACGATCGTGATCGTCGAGCAGTCGGTAAACGTGGCGCTCAACCTGGCCGAGCGGGCGGTCTTCATGGAGAAGGGGGAGGTGCGTTTCGAGGGCCCCGCGGCCGAGCTGCTCGAGCGGCCAGACATCCTCCGGTCGGTGTTCATCGCCGGGGCGACTGCCCACGGAGACCAGCCGGCGGCGGCGACCGGGACCAAGCCGGCGGCCCGCACCCGCCCCCGGCGCAAGACCGCGGCGACGCCAGAGCCACGGGTCGATCCCAGCGCCAAACCGGTCCTCGAGTGCGACGACGTGGTCAAGCGCTTCGGCGGGATCACCGCCGTCGACCACGTCGACCTGGCTGTCCGGCCGGGCGAGATCGTCGGCCTGATCGGCCACAACGGCGCCGGCAAGACCACCCTGATGGACTGCATCTCGGGCTTCTTGAAGATCGAGTCCGGGCGGATCATCCTGCGCGGCGTGGACGTCACCGGGTGGTCACCCAACCTCCGGGCCCGCGGTGCCATGGGCCGCTCCTTCCAGGACGCCAAGCTGTTCCCGACCCTGACCGTGGCCGAGACCATATCCGTGGCCCGCGAGCGCCACGTCCAGTCCCGGGACGTGCTGGCCGCAGCGCTCCAGCTGCCCGCATCCTACGAGTCCGAGCTGGCCATCTCCGCCGTGGTCGACGAGCTGATAGAGCTCATGGGCCTTGGCGCCTACAGCCAGAAGATGACGGGTGAGCTGTCAACCGGCACCCGGCGGATCGTCGACCTGGCCTGCATCCTGGCCCAGGACCCCAAGGTCCTCATGCTCGACGAGCCCTCCGGCGGGGTGGCACAGAAGGAGACCGAGGCGCTGGGGCCGCTCCTCCGCCGCATCCAGGAGCGCACCGGCTGCTCCATCCTCATCATCGAGCACGACATGCCGCTGCTGAGCGGCCTGTGCGATCGACTGGTGGCGCTCGAGCTGGGTAGATCGGA
>JAKAXG010000362.1 GCA_021827225.1 Actinomycetes bacterium
CGCCGCCCTGACCGCCTACTACATGAGCCGGCAGGTGATGCTGGTCTTCTTCGGCCGGGCCCGATGGACCGACCACGCCGCCGAGCACGGGGCCGCCGGCCACGGCCACGCCGGCGCCCACGGCGGCCAGCCGCACGAGGCGCCCTTCACCATGACCATCCCGCTCATCATCTTGGGTGTGGCCTCCTGCATCGGCTGGCTGATCAACGCCCCCTTCGGTGGCCTGGACTTCCTGAACAAGTGGCTGGCCCCGCTGTTCCCCGCCACGGTCGCCACCCCCTTCACGGTCGCCACCGGCACCAAGTGGCTCATAGGGGCGGTCGCCGTCGTCTTCTCCTTCGGTGGCCTGTTCGCCGGCATCAGCGCCTGGCGCCGCCACGTCGACCGGCCCGCCCTGGAGCCGGCGGTGCTCGCCCGCGGCTGGTACATCGACGACACCGTCTCTGCCACCGTGTCCGGCCCCCTGGCCGCCCTGGCCAGCGCCGCCAGCTTCGTGATCGACGCCCGATGGGTGGACGGCCTGGTCAACGGCACGGCCCGCCTGGCCGCCCAGAGCGGCAGACAGTTACGCCGGATACAGACCGGCTACGTCCGCAACTACGCCCTCGGTATCGGGCTCGGAGCGGTCGTCATCCTCTTCTACGTGTCCCTGCGGGCCGGGAGTTGACCCTTTGAAGACCGCCTCCATACCCATCCTCAACATCATCGTCTTCCTGCCCCTGGCCGGGGCCATCCTGTCGATGCTGATCCCCCGCAGCCTCGAGTCGAAGCTGGCCCGCCCCATCGGCCTGGCCTTCGCTGTGGTGGAGTTCGGCTTCGTCATCTGGCTCTGCGCCGACTTCCCGGTCGGCCAGGCCGGGTTCCAGTTCATCAGCTCGCACTCGTGGATCGGGGCCTTCGGTATCAACTGGTCCCTCGGCGTCGACGGGATCTCGCTGTTCCTGGTCGCCATGACCTCGCTGCTTTTCCCGGTCGCCATGTTCGGTCCCTCGTTGCGGGGCAACACCCGTGAGTTCATGGCCTGGATGCTGCTGCTCGAGGCCGCCTGCATGGGGACGTTCCTGTCGCTGGACCTGTTCGTGTTCTTCGTGATGTTCGAGGTCACGCTGGTACCCGGCTACTTCCTGGTGGCCCGCTGGGGCGGGGCTCGCCGCAGCTACGCCGCCATGAAGTTCTTCATCTACACCTTCGCCGGATCGGCGTTCCTCTTCGTGGCCATCCTGGCCCTGGTCCTGCTGGCCGCCCCCAAGAACGGCGGCCACGAGACCTTCAGCCTGATCACCCTGGCCCGGGTCGCGAGCAGCCTGCCCCACGCCGACCAGGTGCTCATCTTCTGCGGCTTCGCCATCGCCTTCGCCGTCAAGATCCCGCTGGTGCCATTCCACAGCTGGCTTCCCGACACCTACACCGAGGCCCCCACCGCCGGCTCCATGATCCTGGCCGGCATCCTGTTCAAGCTGGGCGCCTACGGCCTGCTCCGGCTGGGCATCTACCTCCTTCCCCGGGGGGCGGCCGACATGGCCCCGGTACTTCTGACCCTGGCCACCATCGGCATCGTCTACGGATCCCTGATCACCGTCATGCAGAAGGACCTCAAGCGCCTGGTCGCCTACGCCTCCATCGTGGACGTGGCGTTCATCGTGCTCGGCTTCTTCGCCTTCAGCTCCCAGGGTGTCACCGGCGGCGTGCTGGAAATGGTCAACCACGGACTCACCACCGGCGCCCTTTTCTTCCTGGTCGGCGTGGTCTGGGAGCGGCGGGGAACCCTGCGCTTCTCCGACCTGGGCGGCATCGCCAGGTCGGCGCCGATCCTCGGCGCCATCTTCCTGGCCGTGGTCATGAGCGCCGTCGGCCTGCCCGGTCTCAACGGCTTCGTCGGTGAGTTCCTGGTCCTGGCCGGCACCTTCATCACCCACCGGTGGTGGGCGGTGGTGGCCACCGTCGGCGTGGTGTCGGTGGCGGTCTACCTGCTGTGGGGATACCAGCGGACCTTCCACGGGCCCCTGGTCGAGGGCAACGAGTCGGTGAAGGACATCTCCTGGAAGGAGATAGGGGCGGTGGCCCCGCTGCTGGCCGGGATCGTCTTCCTCGGTATCTACCCCAAGCCATTCCTTGACCGGGTGACGCCGTCGGTGGAGGTGCTGCTGAGCCACGTGGCCCACGTGGCGCCCAATGCCGGGGTGCCCAGGCCGGGGCCCCACGCCATCACCTACACCGTGCCCGCCAACCAGAACGTCGACGGCAGCTACCGCAGCGCGGCGGCCACATCCGGCCCGGTCCACCGCGCCGCTCCTCTGGCCGCCGCCTCCGCCGCCCCCCGAGGTGTCCGATGATCGCCAGCCTTCTCCTCTCCGCCGGCGGCCTGCCGGCCCAGACCACCGGCGGCTCCAGCGGCTGCCAGATCTCGCCGGGCGGCATCAAGGTGAGCGGCGTGTGCAGCGCGGCCAACTCGCTGCACATCTCGGTCGCCTACCGCGCCATCCTTCCCGTCCTCATCTTCGCCATCGGGGCCCTGATCCTCCTGGCCGTGTCCGCTGTCCTCTCGAAGCGGTCCCGGCCCGGCCTGTACCCGGCGCTGACCGGCATCATCGGGGTGCTCGGCCTGGTCGCCTCGGTGTGGGAGTGGTACGACATCGGCTCCGGAGCGGGCAAGGTGGAGATCGGCGGCCAGATCTTCTACGACCGCTTCTCGGTCCTGTTCTTCATCCTCATCTGCATCGCCACCATCCTCAGCGCCATGACCTCCGACAGCTACCTGAGGCGGGAGGGACTCGACGGTGTGGAGGCCTATGTCCTCATGCTGATGGCCGCCACGGGAGCCATGCTGATGGCCGAATCCGGCAGCCTGATCATGCTGTTCCTCGGGCTGGAGATCATGTCCATCGCCCTCTACGTCATGGCCGCCTACCACCGGCGCCGGACCCAGTCGGGCGAGGCCGGCCTCAAGTACTTCATCCTCGGCTCGTTCTCCTCGGCGCTGTTCCTGTACGGGATCGCCCTCGTCTACGGAGCCACCGGCTCCACCGAGTTCGTCCTCATCGGCGACTTCCTCACCAAGAACGTGCTGGCCAACAACGGCGTCCTCCTCGCCGGTCTGGCCCTGCTCATCGTGGGCCTCGGCTTCAAGGTGGCCGCCGTCCCGTTCCACTACTGGACCCCCGATGTGTACCAGGGCTCGCCCACCCCGTTCACCGGCTACATGGCGGCGGTGGCCAAGGCGGCCGGCTTCGCCGGGCTGCTGCGCATCCTCACCCAGTCGCTCATCACCCAGCAGGCCGTGTGGCGGCCCATCATCTGGCTGATCGCCGTGCTCACCCTGGTGGTCGGCTCGGTGGTGGCGATCGCCCAGAAGGACCTCAAGAGGATGCTGGCCTACTCCTCGATCAGCCAGGCCGGCTACATCCTGGTGGGACTCCAGGCCGCGTCGAAGACGGGTACCTCCGGGGCGTTGTTCTACCTGTTCACCTACACCTTCGTGGTCATCGGCACCTTCGCCGTGCTGCAGGTGGTGCAGGGCCGGGGCGAGACCCGCAACGACCTGGCCGCCATCCGGGGCCTGGGCCGGCGCCAGCCGCTGCTGGCCGCCGCCATGCTGGTCCTTCTCCTGGCCCAGGCCGGCGTGCCGTTCACCAGCGGCTTCCTGGCCAAGTTCTACGTGATCCAGGCTTCGGTCGAGCGGGGGCAGTACTGGCTGGCTGTCATCGCCATGCTGGCCGCCGCCATCGCCGCATTCTTCTACCTGCGGGTGGCGCTGCTCATGTACACCGGCGACCCGGATGCCTCTCAGGCCGTCCCCGGTCGCTCCGTCCCCGCCGCCACCCCCGTCGGGGCCGTGGTCGGTGCCGACGGTGGGACCGCCCCGGCTGGGGCCCCGCTTTCCCCTGTCCCGGTCTCGTCGGCCGCCTCCACCCGGGTCCCCCCGGGTATCCCACCGGAGGCGGAGGACGACGTGTTCGGCGCTGGCCTGGAGCCGGTCGCCACCATCGACGGTGCTTCGGCCGCCGTCCCGGACCTGCTGGAAACGGCGGCGGCCCCGGTGGCACCCGTACCGTTCCCGGTCGCCGTCGTGCTGGCTGTGAGCGTGGCGTTCACCATCGCCGCCGGGGTTTCGTCCTTCGCCATCGACTTTGCCAAGGCGGCCACTGGCATTCTGTAGTCACTTCATGTAGTTTCATGTTGTGACGCCTGCAGCCGCTGGGGACGGTGGTGTTCGCGGGCCGGCGGCGGGCAGCCGTGTCCTCGCCGTGGCCGACCGCCAGCACGGGGTGGTCATGTCCCGCCAGATCCGGGAGCTGGGCGTAACCGAGCGGGTCCTGCGCCGCCTCATCAGGCAGGGATGGCTGGTGCCGGTCCGGCGCGGCGCCTGGGTCGTGGGCCGGCAGCCTTCTCCGTGGCAGCAGACGGTGGCGGTATCGCTCCTGTGCGGTCCGTCGTCCGCGCTCTCCCACACGACTGCCGCTCGCATCCACCGCTTCCCCCATCTGGCCGCCGGGCCGCAGCCGGAGGTGAGCATCGTCTATCCCCGCAGCCTCAGCCTGGCCGGGGTGACCGTCCACCGGGTCTGCGATCTCCACGCCTGCGACGTGCAGACCGTTCAGGGGGTGACGGTCACCACGCCGGCCCGCACCCTGGTCGACCTGGCCACGCACCTCCCCGAACCGCTGGTCGCCAGGCTCTTCGACGAGGCCCTGATAGCCCGGACGGTCGATGCGGCAGCGGTCGGCGCGGCCCTGGACCGGGTCCGTCCCAGACCCGGTGTCCGGTTCCTGCGCTCCCTGGTGGCCGTCCGCTCGGGCCGTGCCGTCCCCGAGTCCCACCTGGAAGCCCGGGTGGCCGCTGTTCTCGAACCCCTCGCACCCTTCGAGGTGCAGTACCAGGTCGTTCTCGACGGCCATCTGCTCGTCCTGGACGTGGCCTGGCCCGACGCCCGGGTGGCCATCGAGTCCGATGGTTGGGCGGTGCACGCCCGGTCCCGCACCAATTTCGACCGTGACCGGCGCCGGGACAACCTTCTGGCCGCCCACGGCTGGCTCATCGGACACGTCACCTCCGCCATGTCCGACCAGGAGATCCTCGCCACGGCGGCCCGGTTGCTTCTACGCCGGGCGGCGGGTGCCGGCGGGGCAGGCTGAACAGCGGCTTGGGGCGATCCCAGTGGCGCGACGTCGTCCCGCGGTGGCGCGAACTCATCAATGGATTCCGCCGGGCGCATCCGTTGATGAGTTGACCCCCCGTTCCGGTAGGGGAACTCATCAATGGATTCCCGGCTCCACATCCATTGATGGGTACGCGACACCCCACCCCTCCGGGACCACGCCCTCCA
>JAKAXG010000363.1 GCA_021827225.1 Actinomycetes bacterium
CGTGGTGTCCACGGCGTGCGCCCTGGCCGGGGCGTCGTTCGTCTTCGGGGAGGCCCTCCTGCCGCCCGGCTGGTGGTCGGTACCCCGCCTGGCCGGGCTGGCGGCGGTGCTGGCCGCGGTGGCCCTGCTGGTCGGTGACGCCCCCGCCGCCGCCGACCCGTCCCGCCCCGACCACGCGGTGGCGCCGTGAGCAACCGCACGTGGCGGGTGCTGGTGGGGGCCGCGGTGCTGGTGGGTCTGGCCATCCGGATCGCTTCGGTGCTGGCCCGGCCCCATCTGGCGCCCGGCGGGGATCCGGCCGAGTACCTCGGCCAGGCCAACCTGCTGGTGGAGGGCAAGGGCTGGATCGAGCCCCTCGTCTACGCCAAGACCGGGGTGGCCGCCCAGACGGCCAAGCTGCCGCCGCTCTACACCATGCTCCTGGCCCTGTGCACCCTGGCCGGGTTCAAGTCGTTCTTCGCCCACCGGATCTGGTCGGCGGTGCTGAGCACGGCCGGGGTGGGGCTGGGTGCCGTCCTCGGGCGGGACCTCTCCGGCCGGCGGGGGGTGGGAGTCCTGGCCGCGTTCGGGGTGGCCCTGTACCCCAACATGTGGATGAGCGCCGGGCTGGGCATGTCGGAGACCATCTCCCCGATCCTGGTGATGGTGGTGCTGTGGGCGGCGTACCGCATGTGGCGGGCCCCCACCGTGCGCCGGGCCGTGCTGGTCGGGCTCAGCATCGGCTTCGCCGCCCTGGCCCGCGACGAGCTCGCCGTGTTCGGGGTGCTGATCCTCCTGCCGCTCTGCATCGGCCGGGCCGGGCCGTCCTGGTGGCCCCGCCTGCGTCTCTTCGGTGCCGGGCTGGTGGCCAGCCTGATCGTGGTCGCCCCGTGGGTGACGTTCAACATGGTGCGCTTCTCGCACCCGGTGCTCATCACCGACCGCTTCGGGGTCACCCTGGCGTCGGCCAACTGCGACGCCAGCTGGAACGGCCCGTTCGCCGGGTACTGGTCGATGCCGTGCGCGGAGGCGTCGGTGGTCGGCGTTCACGGCGACGAGTCCGCCTACGACCCGGTCGCCACCGGGAAGGGGCTCGACTACATCTACCACCATCTGGGCGGGTTGCCCCGGGTGGAGTACGACCGGCTGGGCCGGACCTTCGGCTTCTACCGGGTGGGCCAGCAGATGAGCCTGGACATCCACGTGGAGAGCCGGCCCCGGCTGTGGGCCTGGGTGGGGTTGTGGTCGTACTACGGCCTGGCCGTCCTGGCCCCGTTCGGGGCGTGGGGTCTGCGGCGGAAGGGGGTGCCCCTTTTTCCGCTGGTCGCGGTGCTGGTGGACGTGATCCTGGTGACGCTGATCGCCTACGGCCAGACCCGGTTCCGGGCCACCCTGGAACCGGTGCTGGTCCTGCTGGCGGCGGTGGCTATCGCCGGGGCGGCCGGCCGGCTGTCCCGCGGCCGGGCCGCCGGCGACCGGGGTCGCGGCCGTCGGCGGCGAGGATCCGCAGGGCCTCGAGGGCTGTCCGGTCCCACGTCAGGGGAGCGGCCTGCGCCAACGCCGCCTTCTGCATCCGTCGTCTGAGTAGCGGGTCCCGCAGCAGGGCGTCGATGCGCCCCTCCATGGCCGCCCCCGGCTCGGCCAGGAATCCGGTCACACCGTCGCGGACGGCGTCGAGGTGGCCGGGGATGGGACTGGCCACCGCCGGGGTGGCGCACGCCGCCGCCTCGGTGATGGTCAACCCCCAGCCCTCGAAGGCGGAGGTGGACACCAGCACCCACGCCCGCTGGTACAGCTCGATGAGCCGGTCCTCGTCGACCCGGCCCGGGAGGGTGAGCCAGGACCCCGCCCCGTGGGCGGCGATGCGGGCCTCGAGGTCGGGCCGGGCCGAACCCTCGCCGGCGATGACCGCCCGCAGCCGGGGATGGTGGCGGCGCAGCCGGACCAGCGACTCGATGAGCAGGTCGAAGCGCTTGTAGGAGACCAGGCGGCCCACGGCCACCACCAGGGGGTCGCCGTCTCGGTCGCGCCCGGGTCGGAAGGCCTCGTCGACGCCGGGCGGGACCACCCTCACCTGGTCGGGGTGCATGCCGAGCAACTGCAGGATGCCGTGCCGGGACGACTCCGACAGGGTGACGATGGGCGTCCGGCGGTAGACGGGCGGGGCCACCCGGCTCTCCAGGAGCCGCCCGACGGCGGCCAGGTGGCGGGGCAGGACCAGGTCCCACATGCCGTCGTGGACGTGGTGGAGGAACACCATGCGGGGCCGGTCCGCCCACAGCGGGGAGAAGAACGGCATGCCGTTCCACACCTCGACCGTGGCGTCGGGCGCCGGGCGGCCCCGTCCGCTCCGGCGGCCCGGCCGGGGAGCGGACCGGTCCGGGCGGACCAGCCCGGACGCGCCGACGGCGGGGAAGATCCCGTAGCGGCCGGCGGGGCGCTCGATGCGGTACCCGTCGCGCCACGCCGCCGCCGGCGCCCCCGGGGCGCGCGACGCGGTGATGGTCACCTCCATGCCGGCGGCCGCCCACCGCTCGGCGATGCGGGCGGCGTGGAGCTCCGAGCCACCCGCCTCCGGATGGTCGAGGTCCCGCCAGGCCACCATCTCGACGCGGGAGATCCCGGCGGCGGCGGCGACGTCGCCGATCTTGGCCAGCGCGTCGGTGGCGGAGGTCTCCTCCAGTCCCGGTGCGGCGGCCGGCCCGAAGTCCAAGCCGAGCCCGTCGTGGTTCACGACGTCGCTCCCATGGCGGCGCGCGCCGGGCCCGCCGTCGCTGCGGTGGCGCCGGTGGCGGGTGTCTCCGCCACCCGGGGCCGGCGGTAGCGGAGGACCGGCCGCTCGACCAGGACGTAGCTGGCGGTGGCCGACGCCACCGCCAGGGCGGTCACCGTGGCCAGCAGTTCCGGCCAGGCGACGGTGAAGATGCGCTCCCCGGTCCAGGAGAACCACATGCTCGTCCACGCCTGGTGCCACAGGTACACCCCGTACGACACGACACCGACCAGGGCGAGGGGCCGCAGGCGGAGCAGGCGGCGGGGCAGCCCCCGGTCCTGGGGTCCGAACACCGCCGGTAGGACCATGCCGAAGGCGAAGACCCCGTACAGCGTCTGGCGGAGCAGGCTGGGTCCCACCGGTGAGGGGGTCAGCGGGGTGGACGGCAACCCGATGTTCGACACCACCACGAAGGCCAGGCCGGCCACCGCCCACGACGCCCACGGCAACGCCGGATGCCACAGCCAGGTCGGCCGGCGACCCTCGGCGGCCAGCCAGGTGCTGAGCACGGCCAGCAGCATGCCCAGGGCGAACTGGTCGAGGTAGGCCGGCAGCCAGTTGGGCATGATCTCGGTGAGGCGGGTGTGGAAGCTGAGCACGGGGATGCGGAACGCCAGGCTGGCCAGCACCAGCCCGCCGAGGCCCAGCAGCTCGACCCGCAACTGGCTCCCCGGCGATCTGCGCCGGCGGCCGAGGAGAGCGGCCCACAGCGGGATCATCAGGTAGAAGCTCATCTCCGTGCACAGCGACCACGCCTGGGTGATGCCCGAGAGGGCATAGTGCGGCAGGTAGATCTGGGCGAAGCCCAGATAGACGAACGGGGCGAACCAGGTGTGGCGCACCGTGTCGGCGTGCAGGACGTAGGTGATCACCACGAACGCCAGCCAGTAGGCGGGGATTATCCGCTTCAGCCGCCTCGCCCAGAACGCCCGGAACGGGAGCGCCGGCCGCCCCCCGAAGTGGGCCACGGCGAAGGGCCGGTACAGCAGGAAGCCGGAGATGACGAAGAAGACCTCCACGCCGATCTCGAGGCGGGACGTGTAGCGGCCCAGGCCGCTCCGGCCGGTGAAGCCCGACGCGAAGGTGGTGTGCACCCCGATGACGGTCAGGGCGGCGATGGCCCGGAGGCCGTCGAAGCACGGCAGGTGCGCCCCCGCCGGGCGTTCCGCCGCGCCGCCCGGTGCTTTCCGTCGGGATCGTGTCGTGAACACCGAAGTTACCCGCTGGTACCCGAGAAACTGAATCCGAGCAGCGTAATCGGGCGGGGTCCCGCGGTACACGCCCGGCTCCGACCGGCCCGGAGCCGGCGGCGGACGTCCGGTCTCAGTCGCCGAGCACCCGGGCGGTGGCCCGCCGGCCGGGAAGCTTCACCACCTCGACCGCCCCGGGCATCTGCTCCTTGATCTCGTTGTCGTGGGTGACCACCAGCACCTGCCGGAACCGCCCCTTGAGCCGTTCCAGGGCCAGCAGCATGCGGGCCTTGCGGTCCTCGTCCAGCGGGCCGAACACCTCGTCGAGCACCAGCAGGCCGACGGACCCGCCGGACTGGAAGTGGATGTGCTCGCTGATGGCCACCCGCAGAGCCAGGTTGGCCAGGTCGATCTCCGAACCGGAGAAGCGGTCCAGGCCGTACAGCCGGCCGCCGTCGCTGATCTGCAGCTGGTAGGTGTCGGGGTCGACCTCGATCTTCTCGTACTCGTGGTCGGTCAGCTCGCCGAACAGGTCGGCCGCCTGGACGGCCAGGCGGGGCCCGACCGAGGCCACCACGGTGTTGCGGAACTCCGAGAGCAGGTCGGCGGCCCGGGACCGGTGGCGGGACTCGGACTCCAGGTCAGCCAGCTTGGCGTGCTGGGCCCGGCCCTCGGCCAGCCGGGTGGCCGACCCGTTGGCCCGCTCCCGGTCCTGGGCGGCGGTGATGGCGGCCCGGTGGGCGGCGGTCGCCGCCTGCTGGGCGGCGGCCACGGCGGTGTCACGCCGCTCGGCCGCCCGGTCCAGGTCCTCCTTGCGGAACCCGAGGGCCTTGACCTTGTCCCTCAGCGCCTCGACCCGGCCGGTGACGGCCCCGGCCCGCTCGACCGCCTCGGCCAGCGCCCGCTCCACTCCCGGCTTCGCCTCGAGCCGCCCCCGGATGACGTGCATCTGGGTGGCCGCCGCCCGCTTGGCTTCGACCGCGGCCCGGCCGGTGGTGACCGCCCCGGCGAGCACCGACGCCGGCGGCGTCCCGCCGGACCCGCCGCCGCTGGCGTCGGCCCGCTCTTCGGGCATCCAGGCGCCGACCCCGGCCGACGCCGCCGTCTGCCACGCCTGACGGGCGGCGTCGGCCGCCTCCGAGCGCCGGCGCTCGGAGGCTTCCCACTCCGCCAGCCGGGCCCGGCTCTCGGCCGCCCGCCGACCCAGCTCGGCGGCCACCGCCCCGGCGGTGTCGGCGGCGGCCTTCAGCTCCCGGCACCGGCCCTTCAGCTCGGCGCAGCGGGACTCCGCCTGCTCCAGGTCGGCCCGGCGGTGCTGCTGGACCGTCTCGAAAGCGTCGCCCAGCGCCTGCCCGCAGGTCGGGCATT
>JAKAXG010000364.1 GCA_021827225.1 Actinomycetes bacterium
CAACGGCGCCCTGGTCGCCACCGGGCGCCGCGACGACGGACGGCTGGAACTGCGCTTCGCCGACACCATGCGGATGTCCACCTACCTGGTGGCCTTCGTGGTCGGCCCCTACCAACTGACCGATCCTGTGGAGGTGGACGGCGTACCGATCCGCTGCGCCGCGGTGCCCGGCAAGCTGGGGCTGTCCCGGTTCGCCGTCGAGGCCGCCGAGCACGCGGTCCGGTTCCTGAGCGGATACTTCGGCATCGACTACCCCGGGGACAAGCTGGACCACGTGGCCGTCCCCGACTTCGCGTTCGGAGCCATGGAGAACCTCGGCTGCGTCACCTACCGGGAAAGCCTGCTGCTCGCCGATCCGGCCACCGCCGCCCAGACCGAGTTGCAGCGCGTCGCCACCGTGGTGGCCCACGAGACGGCCCACATGTGGTTCGGCGACCTGGTGACGATGAAGTGGTGGAACGGCATCTGGCTCAACGAGGCCTTCGCCACCTTCATGGAGCTGACCGCCACCGACGACTTCCGGCCGGAGTGGCAGGTGTGGACGGCGTTCGGCGCCGGCAAGGCGGCCGCTCTGGGCACCGACGGCCTGCAGGCCACCCGCCCGGTCGAGTTCCCGGTCGGCCGGCCCGAGGAGGCCGAGGGCATGTTCGACGTCCTCACCTACCAGAAGGGCGGATCGGTGCTGCGCATGCTGGAGCAGTACCTCGGCCCGGAAGTGTTCCGGCGGGGCATATCCCACTACCTGTCCACCCACGCCTACGGCAACACCGAGACCTCGGACCTGTGGGACGCCATCGAGTCGGTGTCCGGGGAACCGGTGCGCCAGATCATGGAGTCGTGGATCTTCCAGGGCGGATACCCGATGGTGGATGTCGGCACCGGTGCCGACCCGGCCACGGTGACGCTGCGGCAGCAGCGCTTCGTCTACAGCGGCGAGGCGGGGGACACGGCGTGGATCGTGCCGGTCAACCTGCGGGCCTCGCTGCAGGGGCGGGTGATCGAGAAGCGGCTGCTGCTGAGCGGCCCGGAGGAGGCGTGCACGTTCCCCGGCCCGGTCGACTGGGTGGTGGTCAACAGCGGGGGCTGGGGCTTCTACCGCACCCGCTACTCCGAGGAACTGTGGCGCCGGCTGGTCGACGCCGGCCCGGCCCGGGTGCTCAGCCCCCTCGAGCGGCTGCAGTTGCTCGGCGACACCTGGGCGGCGGTCGTCGCCGGCCGGGCCGAGCTGGGTGAGTGGGTGGAGATCGCCACCGCCGTGGCGGCCGAGGCCGACCCCGACGTCTGGGGCTCCATCGGCGGGGCGTTGCACGCCCTGGACCTGATGGGCGACGAAACGGACCGGGAGGCGGTGCGGGCCTTCGCCTGCCGGCTGACCGGTCCGGCCTGGGACCGGGTCGGTTGGGCCCCCGGGCCGGGCGAGGATGAGCGGGTCGCCACCGCCCGGGCCCGGGTGCTGCTGGCCCGGGGAGGGACCGGCCGGGACCAGGCGGCCCTGGCCGAGGCCCGGCGGCGCTTCAGCGCCCACCTGGCGGGCCAGGCCGGCGACGACGGCCTCAGCCCCGACATCGTCGCGGTGGCCGCCCGGCTGGCGGTGTCAGCGGGCGGGACCGATTCGTGGTCCGAGGCCCTCGACGGTTACCGCCGGGCCGAGCGGCCCCAGGATCAGCTCCGCTACCTCTACGCGCTGGCCGAGACACCCGACACCGAACTGCGGATGCGGACCCTGGAGATGATGCTCGGCCCCGATGTCCGGAGCCAGGACGCCCCGTTCGTCATCGCCTCCGTCATGGCCCAGCCGGATGCGGCCGGACCGGTGTGGCGCTGGATCGAGGACAACTGGGACCGCATAGCGGAGCGGTTCCCCTCCACCCTGCTCATCCGGATCCTCGAAGCCACCGCCGGTTTCGTCGACCGCGAGGTGGCCGACGCCGTCCACCGCTTCTTCGACGGCCACGACGTGCCCGTCAGCGCCATCCGGACCCGCCAGATGCTGGAGCGCATGGACGTCAACGTGGCTCTGGCCGGGCGCCTCACGGGAGCGATCGCCCCGGTGGTCGGCGCCGCCGAGCCATCCTGAAGCCTAGTGACGGGTCCCACGCCGGTGGGCGGGCGCACCGCCCACCCAGCGTGGGATCCGCCACCTTGCGATCGTTTATGCCCAACCGCGTTTCGCACCAAACACCCCGGCCACGCCCAGCGGTGAAGCCGTGCCGATAGCGGTCTTCGGCGCCGAAGCGCACGCCCTGCAACTGACCTGGGGCCGGCTGCCGGCGCAGGAGATGGTGGTGGAGGTGGCGGGGCGCAGCTTCCCGGTCGGAGGCCCCCCTCCCTCCTGGTACCCGGCCCGCGAGCCCGGGGCGGCCGGCCCCGGGGCGCTGCTCGTCGACGGGCTGGAGCCCGCCACCGACTACGACGTGACCCTCGTCTCCGAGGGCCGGCCCCGCGTCCTGGCCGCCACCGCCCGCACCGCCCCGCCCCCGCCCGGGCCACCCCTGGTGCGCTTCGCCACGCTGAGCGACTGCCATATCGGCGAGCGCCGTTTCGGTGCGGTGCGGCGCATGCGCGACCCGGGGTCGGCGGTGGCCGGCCTGGACCCCTACCCGGTGCGCGCCCTGAAGGCGGCCCGCGACGAGGCGCTGTCATGGCGAGCCGAGCAGCTTGTCGTCCGGGGGGACCTGACCAGGCAGGGCGGCACGGTTGACGCCCGCCGGGTGGCGGGGGAACTGCTGCGCTCGGCCGTGCCGGTCTGCGCCGTCCTCGGCAACCATGATGTGGCCGGCCCGGCAGACGTGGCCGCCGTCCTGCGCCAGGCCGGGGTGACCGTCGGCACCGCCCGCCAGCCGGCCGCCGCCGACCTACCCGGGGTGCGCCTGGTGCTGGGCCACACCCCGGTGCGGGGCCTCCACGGTGGGCGCCTCGACCCGGACCACCTGGACCGGCTGGTCGCTCTCGTCGGGGAGGCCCCCGGCCCGGCGGTGCTGGTCCTTCACCACCCGCCCCGCACGGGCGGTCCCCCCACCTCCTACCCGCCGGTGCTGTCCGCCGCCGACTCCCGGCAGCTGGTGCGGCGGGTGGTGGACGCCAACCCGGCGGTGCTGGTCCTCTCCGGGCACACCCACCGCACCCGCCGTTACGACGTGGGCGGCCTGGCCGTTTCGGAGGTGGGATCCACCAAGGACTACCCGGGGCAGTGGGCCGGCTACACCGTGTACGAGGGCGGCATCGCCCAGACCGCCCGCCGCATCGCCGCCCCCGATGTGATCGCCTGGACCGAGATGACCGGCCGGGCTCTCGGGGGGCAGTGGGCCCGTTGGAGCCCGGGCCGGCTGTCGGACCGCAACTGGCTCCACGAATGGCCGTCCGCCACCGAGGCGCGCCGGCTCAGGCGCCGGGGGGCGAGGTGAGCCGCTCCACCCGGGCCCGGACCTGCTCGAGGCGCTCCGTAGCGCGGGCGTGGAGCCGCTCGGCCCGCTCGTAGAGGTCGGCCGCCGCCTCGATGCCGATGTCGCCGGCCGCCAGGCGGGTCGTGACGTCCTCCAACTCGGCCATCAGCTCCTCGAAGGTGGGCTCCGGTTGCCCTTCGCCGCCCGCCCGGTTCCCGCTCATGGCTGCAGCTCCGCGATCAGGGCGGTGACGCTCCCCTCCGCCAGGCGGGCCCGGACCCGGTCCCCGACCGCGACCTGCCCGGCCCGGCGCAGCACCGCCCCGTCGGGACCGGTGACCACGGCGTAGCCCCGCTCCAGCGTCCGCTGAGGGGAAAGGGCCTGCAGATGGCGCCACTCGGCGTCCAGGCGGCCGGCCGCCCGCCCCAGCGCCTCCCAGGTGGGCCGGCGCCAGTCCAGGGCCGCCAGGCGGGCCGACGCCCCGGACAGCCGGGAGGCCGGGTGCAATCCCTCCAGGCGCACCCCGGCCCGCTCCAGCCGGTTGGAGGCCCGCTCCAGACCGGCCTGCACCGAACGGTCCGGGTCGATCCCGGCCAGGCGCTGCCCGGCCCTCCCCAGGCAGTCGGCCAGCCCGCCCGCGGCCCGGTCCAGGGCGGCGTCGACCGCCCGGCGCAGCGACGCCAGGTCGGGCAGCACGGCGGTGGCCGCCAGCGACGGGGTGCCGCAGCGCAGGTCGGCCACCTCGTCGCAGAGAGGCCGGTCGCCGTCGTGGCCGATCGCCGATACCACCGGCACCGGGCAGGCGGCCACCGCCCGGCACACCGCCTCGGTGCTCCAGGGCAGGAGGGACGGGGCGTCACCCCCGCCCCGGGCCAGGATCACCACCTCCACCCCGGGACGGGCGGCCAGGCGGCGCACCGCCTCGACTATGCAGTCCGCCGCCGCCGGCCCCGACACCGTGGTCTCCTCGAACAGCACCGGGTAGCCGGAACAGCGCTCGGCCACCACCGACTCGATGTCCTTGCGCACCGCCGCCTCGGTGCCGCACACCACCCCCACCGCGGCCGGCAGCACCGGCACCGGCCGGCGGGGCCGGTCCAGAAGACCGTCGGCCGCGAGCCTCGCCCTGGTCTCGGCGATCAGGGCGGCGATGGCCCCCGCCCCGACCGGCATCACCTGCTCGGCGAGGAGGGCCAGCTGGCCCCGGTCGTTGGACCACTGCAGGGTGGCGACCACCGATACCCGTTCACCGGCGACGATCCGGGACCGGGAGGCGGCCCCCGATGGCACCTTGACGTCCATCTGGGCGGCCCGGTCACGCAGCGTGAAGAACACCCATCCCCCGCGGGATCGGGTCGGACGGTAGACTTCTCCCTCGACCGCGATGCGGCCGATGCCCACGAGCGACCGGGCGATCTCCCCGGACAGCCTCACCAGGCTCACCGGCCGGGGCTCCCGGGTGCTGGTGTCGTCGAAGAGCGGCAGAGTCACCGGCTAAGGCTACCGACCGCTTCGGTCGCTTAGCATTGACAGAGATGAACAGGCAGGAGAACCCTTGAGCAATGACGACACGGCCCCGTCCTTCGGTGCCCTCGGCATCGAAGCCGACCTGGTCGACGCTCTCTCCGCCTCGGGAATAAAAGAGCCGTTCCCAATCCAGAGCCTGACCATCCCGGACGCACTGGGTGGCCGTGATATATGCGGCAAGGCCAAGACCGGGTCGGGCAAGACCCTGGCCTTCGGGCTGCCGCTGATCCAGCGCCTGAGCGCCGGCGGTCCCCGCTCCGAGAGGGGTCGGCCTCCCCGGGGCCTCATCCTGGTGCCGACGAGGGAACTGGCCCGCCAGGTCGCCGACGTGCTCGAGCCTCTGGCCGCCGCCCGCGACATGACCCTGGGGCTGTGCTACGGCGGCACCAG
>JAKAXG010000365.1 GCA_021827225.1 Actinomycetes bacterium
GTCCCGCCGGAGTAGTAGCCGGTCCATTCACCGAAGGGCCCCTCCGGCCGGGTGCGGTCGGGGTACACCCAGCCCTCGAAGGCCAGCTCGCTCTCGGCGGGGAGCGGAAGTCCGGTCTGGGGGGCCCGCACGACCGGGACCGGTTCCCCCAGGATCGCTCCGGCGTAGTCGTATTCCGATACACCGGCCGGCACCTCGGTTCCGGCCACCGCCAGCAAGGCCGGGTGCTGGCCCAACGAGGCGGCGATGGGCGCACGGCCTTCCTTGGCGAACCATCTACGGATGTGTTGGGCCCCGTGCTTGCCGGCTTCTATGTTCACCGTCACGCTCCGGCCCTCGTCCTGCACCTGTATGCGGTAGGCGCCGAGGTTCGGGACCCCGGTGTCGGGGTCGACTGTGACCACCGCGCATCCGGTGCCGATGTAGGGGCCGCCGTCCCCCTCGTGCCAGGTCGGGCAGGGGAAGGCCAGGAAATCGACGTCGTCCCCCTTGACGGTGTTCTCGAACAGGGGCCCGTCGGGCACGGCGACGGCGGCGAACTGCCCGGCCCGGGCGGTCCATTCCGCAGGCTTGCCCCGCAGGGCCGATACCAGCTCGTGATCCGACAGCCCCGATCCCAGACCGAGGGCAGAGCCCATGAGGCCGGGGCTGGACATGGACCCGGCCAGCACCCGCATCCCGCTGGCGTAGCCCGGAATGTCGTCGAACAGCAGGGCCAGGGGACGGGTCCGGCGATAGTTGACCTGGCACGCGGCACCGATCTCGAACTGGACAGAGACACCCCCGAGGCGTAGCAGGTCCCCGGCGTCGTCGACCCCGGCCAGCCAGGCGCGCAGATCGAAAGCGGACGTCGCCCCGGCCATCAGTGCAGCGGCTCGAGAGCGGCGAAGGTCTCGGCCCGCTCGAGGATGGAACCCAGGTGCTCGGGCGGCACCACGACCACACCGTCGGAGTCACCGCAGACGATATCGCCGGGACGTACCACCACTCCACCTATCGCCACCGGCACGTTCAGCTGGCCGGGACCGTGCTTGTAGGGGCCGGCGGGCGTCACCGCCCGGGCGAAGACCGGGACGCCCAGGTCCTGCAACGCCTCCACGTCCCGTACGGCGCCGTCCACCACCACGCCTACCGCACCCTGGCTGGCCGCCTTGGCCACCATCCTGTCGCCCAGCAGCGACCGGGTCTCGTCCCCTTGGCCGTTGACCACCAGGACGTCGCCCGGGGCGATCAGATCCAAGGCCGCCCGGACCAGCAGGTTGTCACCTGCCCGGGTCCATACGGTGAGGGCCCGCCCCTGGCAGCGGACGCCTCGCCACAAAGGGCGGATGGCCGAGTGCACCACTCCCATTCGGTCCATGCCGTCACCCAGATCGGACGTGGTCAGGCGCGCCAGGCGCGTGAGGTGGTCTTCGGTAACTGTCACCGACATTTCTCCTTCGAGAGGGTAAAAACCCGCCTTTTGTGCTCCCGCCGCCATTGCTATGACGCGGAGTAGATGTACTGGGTGACGTCAGAGGGCGGGCTGATCTTGTCCTTGGCTGCGGCCCGCTGGAAGGCGGCGGAGATGAGTGACGGGGTCACCGAGGGGTCCTGCTTCCAGACGTTGAGGAAGAACTTGTAGGCGATCTGGGCGTCGGCCGAGCTGGTCCCCGGGTTGTACTTCTGGATGGCCGCCTCGCTCTGCGTCTCGTGGGAACGCAGGTACGCCAGGTTGGCGGTCTCGGCCTGGTAGAACTCCTTGAGCACAGCGGCGTGGGACGAAGCGTAGGACTGAGATGTCACGTAGGAGCCCACCGCATACGGCAGGTTGGACAGGGACGTGAGCACATGGCCGCCAATCTGGGTCAGGCTCTGGGCGGTGGGGGGCTGGAAGAGTCCGCCCGCCACGGCCCCGCTGCGGATGGCGGAAATCATCTGACTGGTCGAGACCAGGTACTTCCGGTCCACCGAGGTGGGGCTCATCCCGTTCTTCTGCAGCAGGTTGGTGAGCCCGAAGTCGGTCTCCGAACCCTGCGTGGTCAGGGCCAGCGACTTGCCCGACAACTGCTGCAGCGAGGTGATGTCCTTGTTTACCCACAGCTGCAGGTTGTAGGTGCCCTCGGTGAGGGCCACGTACTTCATCGGCTCGCCCTTGAGAATGGCCCCGGCCGACCCGTCGGCGACGCCTCCCCCGATCTGGGCGCTCCCGCTCAGGATCCCGGAGATCAGGTTCGCC
This sequence comes from Actinomycetes bacterium, assembly GCA_021827225.1. Next base: position 2,219 of record JAKAXG010000365.1, read on the forward strand.
GGGGTGACCTTCACCAGAGTGACGTTGAGTCCGTACTGCTTGAAGATCCCGTCGGTCACCCCGACGTATAGGTCTGAGAACCCGGCCCCGGTGGCGGCGTAGGCCACCGTCAGGTTGGTCATCTGCTTGGTACTCGCCGCTGCTCCGCTTCCGCTGGACGCGCTTGGTGCACTGGTCGCTTTGTTCGAGGTACCAGAGGACCCGCAGGCCCCGGCCACAAGCGATACCGCTGCGACCGCCACGCCCAACTTCCCCCACTTGAGTTTCATCATTCTCCTTTTGTCGACGTTGTCGAAACTTGATACATCCGGCCGGTGTGCCATGACCACGGCCCTTCTACTGCGCCTGCGACCAGGAAAGGACCCTGCGCTCGATGGCCCCGATCACCCGGGTGAGCACGAGGGCCGCCGCCGCCATGACCACTATCCCGGCCATGGCCGTGCTCATCTGAAAGTTGGCGGTGGCGTTCTGCACGAAGAAGCCCAGGCCGTTGGTGGAAAGGAAGAACTCCACCACGATGGCGCCGACGAGCGTCCGGGCCACGGCCAGACGCAGTCCGGTCAGGATGTAGGGCATGGAGGCGGGCACCAGAATCGAGATGAAGAACCGGGGCTTCGACACGGAGAAGACCGTCCCGACCCGTAGATAGTCCCGGTCGATGTTGCGGACCCCGGCCGAGGTGTTGATTATCAATGGCAGGATGCCGGCCCACACCACCACGATCACCCGGGACTCGAGACCCAGGCCGAACCAGAAGATGATGACGGGCAGGAACAGGACGTAAGGAACCGAGTTCAGGATCATCACTATCGGGTCGCTCATCTGGCGCAGGATCGGCAGCCGGCCCAGCAGGATCCCGATTCCTATGCCCGCGGTTACGATGATCAGGAGGGCCCAGCCCACCTCGGTGGCGGTGATACCGATCGGCTTCCAGATCTGGCCAGTGCCGAAGAGATGGATCTCCTCGCTGATGATCCGGGACGGATCGGAGCTGATACGGATGTCCACCACGCCGGCGACGGCACAGATCTGCCAGGCGGCCAAGAGGATGATCACTCCCAGGGTTCCGAACACCAGCGGCGCCCCGGGGATGCGCTGGCCGAGACCGGCGCTGCCGAACGCCAGCTTGGGATCGGCGGCCCTTCCGGCAGAGGGGCCGGATGCGGCGACGTCGGGAGACAGAGCGGCGGTCATTGCGCAGTCGCCTCGCTGGACACGGTCGTCCGCTCCTCGATGCCGGACAGGTGCGGGGCGTCGGGTCTGTAGGTGGGACGCCCGTAGAGGGAGTCGAGGATGCGGTCGTGGTAGGCCATGAACTCCCGGCTGGAGCGGATGTTGGAGGTCCGGGGTCGGGGCAGACCGATGCTGATGTCGTCCACCACCGTGCCGGGGGATTTGGAGAACACCAGTACCCGGTCGGCGAGCAGTACCGCCTCGCTGACGTCGTGGGTCACGAACACTGCAGTGGTGGAGGTCTCGAGGGCCGAGCCCTGCCAGATGCGCACCAGCTCGTCCTGCATCAGCTCCCGGGTCTGCGCGTCCAACGCCCCGAACGGTTCGTCCAGCAGCAGCAGGGAGGGCTCCATGAGCAGAGCCCGGGCCAGGTTGACCCGCTGGCGCATACCGCCCGACAGCTCCCTGGGCCGCCGGTGCCTCACCTCGCCCAGCCCCACCATCTTGATGATCTCGTCGGCCCGGGCCCGGGCCCGGTCGTCCAGACGGCCCTGGGCCTCCAGCCCGAAGACCACGTTGCGGTACACGTCGCGCCACGGGAATAGGGACGGGCTCTGGAACACCAGGCTGCACTTCTTGTCCGGGCCGTTGATGGGCCTGCCGTCGACCTTGATCTGGCCGGCCCCCACAGGGACCAGTCCGGCCAGCGCCTCCAGGAAGGTGGTCTTGCCGCAGCCGCTGGGCCCCACCAGCATGATGAACTCCCCCTGGTTGATGGCGAAGTTCAGGTCCCGGCAGGCGAGGACCTGCTCGTGGCGCCCCCTCCCCGGGTAACCGAGGTACACGTGTTCCACCTCGACGGAGGGCGTAGGGACCCGGTCGGTGCCGGCCCCAGCCCCACTCGCATCCGACATGTCCCTACTCCCCCGTAACTCGCTCGACCCTCATCGCGTCCCTACTGCCACACACCGGCGGGTGACTGGCTCGTGGCCCGTCCGACCGAAGGCCACCAGGCCGCCCTTACCGCACCATAGTGTCGCCAGTTGACCGTAGTGTCGCCACTTGGACGTGTCAAGCAGCTAGCCCCGGCGTTCGCCCCAACGTGGTCGAGGGTGGTAAATGCCAGTGCTCAGAGCACTTTTGCCGTACTAGAGGAGTTGATGCCGGCCGAGTATCGGCACGCAAAGCCTCTTGACCAACCCCACGATTGGCCCCTACAGTGCCGACTGTCGACACTTATTCAGCTGGCGAGGGGCCGGCGGAGTGTCTCATCCACGGGGAGGATCGGATGGAGTTCGGCATCTTCGACCACACTGAGCGCAAGCAGGGCCAGCCCATAGGCGCCGTGTACGAGGAGCGTCGCAGGTTGGCCAGGGCGGCCGATGAGGCGGGGTGCTTCTGCTACCACGTGTCCGAGCACCACGGCACTCCCCTGTCCATGGCTCCCTCCCCGGGCATTCTGCTGGCCGTGCTGGCGGCCGAAACCACCCGCATGCACATCGGTCCGCTCGGGGCCCTGCTCCCCCTCTACCAGCCGCTCCGGCTGATAGAAGAGATCTGCATGCTGGACCACCTGAGCGGCGGTCGGCTCGAGCTAGGGATCGGTCGGGGGGTCAACAAGATCGAGCTCAAGTTCTACAACATCGACATGGAGAAGACGCGGGCCATGTTCGATGAGGCTCTGCAGGTGATCTTGATGGGCCTCACGCAGAAGACCCTCGATTTCTCCGGCGAGTTCTACGACTACGACATGGTTCCGATGGAGTTCAGCCCGGCCCAGCAGCCGCATCCCCCTATCTGGTACCCGACCAGCAACCTGCAGAGCGTCCCGTGGGTGGCCGAGCAGGGTTTCAACACCATCTTCGCCGGCGAGCTGGATCTTGTTGACC
>JAKAXG010000366.1 GCA_021827225.1 Actinomycetes bacterium
TTGCCTGCGCAAGGTCGGGGGCGACGGTGATCCCCTCATGCAGGTCGTGCATCACCTGCAGCTCGGTCACCACTGCAGGGTGCCGGCACCAGCACGGCGCTATCCGTTCCCACAGTTCGTACTGGTCGACCAGCCACTCAACCCAGTTGGCCAGTGGGTGCCGGTCGGCGGGGGACTCATCGGTCATGCCGCGCTCCTCTTCGAGCACCGCCGAAGCGCGTCTTCGATCCCGGCCCGGACGGCTGGCGCGTCAGTCCGCTCCCACCAGGGCTTGACGCGCACGAGACTGCCGCCGGTACCGCCGGCCATGAGCAGCGCCTCGAACTGGTCCAGGCGGTAGATCTCGGCCGGCTCCAGGACGGGCATCTGGCGGACCTGCTCCGACCAGCTGGACGTCCCTGTCCCAGTGGTGTTGCGGGTGTGGGTTCGGACTTCGACCTGCCCCAGCATGGTCGAGAGGTCCTTGAGCAGCTCCGGGTCGTGCAACCCGCCGCCGTACAGCATCACCGACGTCGCTCCCAGGATCGTCGATGCCTTGTCGCGGCCGAAGCGCTCGACCAGCTGGGAGCGGGCCTGGGCGTACCAGCAGATCTGGATGCCCCTCCCCCCGCCATCGGCCAGGTAGCTGTCGACCTGGGGCAGAGGGCATATGTTCGGAAGTTCGTCCAGGACGAGACGTAGAGGCGGATCCAGGCGGCCGTCGGGCCCGGCCATGGCCAGCGCCCGGGCGGCCACGACGACGTCGTCGACGAACGCTGCCGTGAGCGGGGCCACGCTTGTCGACTCCGCAGCCGGGGCAACCACATGGATGGTCCCGCCACCCGTGATCCATGCGGCGGCGTCGAAGGCCTCCTCGGGTCTTGGTGAGCAGGCCTGGGCGACGCTGGGCAGGGCCAGGCAGTCGAGGGCGACGGCCGTCGTCAGGGCCACCGACTCGACGGTCTCACCGTGCTGGCGGGTCATCAGGGCCAGGTCGTAGAGCCAGGCCCGGGCTACTGGAGAGTCCCGCAGGACGTCGAGCAGATCTAGGTCCTTGGGATCGGCTACCCATCGGCGGAGCGTGCCCACTCCGGCCCCGTGGAGGGCGCAGGCGTGCAGCACGCAGCGAAGCAGCATGGTCGCTGCTGACTTCCAGAACCCCCCGTTGGTGACGCTGTCGGTCGAGGTCCCGGCCATGAGCGCCTCGGCGCGTCGCATCGCCACTTCCGGTTGCTCGCATCCGCTGATCGGGGACCAGCGGATCGGGTGGTCCCAAATGCAGAACTCCATGGGGTCGAACGTCAAGGTCGGCTGTCCAGTCGACCGCTCACGACTGACGGCAGTGGCGAGGAGGAGCTCCCGCTTGGACGAGGTGGCCAGGACCGCTCCTGGGGCGTCCAGGATGTGGTTCACCGCCGACGAAGACTTCCCGGACCGAGGGGCCATCAGGGCGCCGACCGATCGCTCGTGCGGAACGACGATCGGCTTGCCCTTCGGCAGAGGAGTGGCGACGGTCAAGCCTCCAGCGATACCCACCGGGAAGGCGCTCGCCATCGCTCGCGGGCTCGCCAGGCCGTCCCGATGGCGCCGAGCGTCCGGCCGGCGCGTTGTTGCTGACCGTCTGCGATGGAACGTCCACGACAGCGAGCCGAGGCCGGCGCCGGCAGTAGCGACGATCCCGACGGCGGCGTACATGCCCACTGCTCCCGGAAGGCGTACAGCGACAGGGCCGGCGAAGGCGAGCCGGGGATCTCCCGGATGGTTGTGCCAGCGCCACAGTCCACTGGTCAGGGACGAGACTGTTAGGTGAGCGGCTCCATGGCCGGCCAGCAAGGCCGCCAGCTCGACGACTGCCCCGCCGCAAACGATCACAGCTCCGGCGAGGACGAGCACTAAAGCGAGAAGTACGTCAGCCTCGGAGCGTTGGTTGGATCGCACGGTGCGCGATCCTCACCGGCCAAGTTGTGGATCCGCTGCTGGCAGACCGACCTGAACTCGGCGGCAACTGACTTCTGTGGAGTACGATTCAAGGTCACTAGGAGACCCCCGATTAACCAGGCCTACTCGTACGCCACTCCCCTCGGACGTGGACTCCAGCCCGTCGACGGTATATCATTCCGACCTGGGTGAATAGGCAGGGGTGCGAAGAGTGGCTCGACGGCGTGTAACGGTTATCGCCGAGGGTCGGCGTTACCGGCTCGGCCACACCTCAGACTATGGAGGGATCTGGCGTAGGCGTCCATGGGGATGGCGCCTCGTCTCTCAGTACCCTCTCACTGACGAGGGACGCCGGGTAGCTGAGCAGCAGTTCGCCGCTTGGGAACCGCCAGGAGCTACCGCTCCAGCGGGTTCCCCCCCGACGCGCCGTAGGCCTTTGCGATGGATTTGGGCGGCCGTAGCTGCGACTGCATTGGTTGCCGGCGGAGCCGTTGCCGTCATCACGAACTCCACCAAGGGAAGGGTACGACGGGTGTCTGCGTCACACTCCGCTCTCAGCACCACGACGACCACTGCGCCATCAGCCGTGGGGTCCGGGTACCTGGCAACGGGATCGGGCTATGCCGCCTTCATCCAATGGAACCGGCAGGCAAGCGGAGGGGTATCGGGGACCTTGCAGTTAGCCACGACCAGCGGCCAGCCGCCGAGCGAGCAACGGTCCACTGACACGATTTCGGTCCTCGGCAGCATTCACGGATCATCTATCAGCGTTAGCTTTGACGGACACCCGCAAACATTCGGAACAATCACCAACGGCTCTTTTACGTTGGACCTGCCGCAGACGGACGGCTCTCTGGGCGCGGTGACCTTCAACCGAGCCACCGCAAGCGACTTCAACCTGGCCCTCAGCCGGTTGAGCACGTCAGTGCAGGGTGCCAACCAGGCTGCGGCTGCGGCAGCGGCTCAGCAGCAAGCGGCCCAAGCGGCGGCTGCCGCTCAGCAAAAAGCCGAGAAGAGGCTCCTCAACGACGCCCAGACCTTGGGTTCCGACGTACAGTCGCTCTCAGACGTCTCCTCGCTCCAGCAGGGCGTCAGCCAGGTTCAGGCGGCCCTCAACAAGGAAGCTTCTTACCTTGCTGCCACGAAGGCTGCCGAACAGAAGGTCCTCGCAGAGGCCGGTAGCGCCTCCCAGAGCACGACCTGCTACGACGCTTCTCAGGGTGTTGCCTACGACGCTTCCCAGGAAGTTGCATATGAGGCCTCCCAAGGCGTGGAATACGCCGCCCAACAGGATGTGGGATATGCCGTTGGTCAGTTCAACTCCTTGCTCGCCCAGACTCAGTCAGACCTTCAGCAACTGCATAGCGACGAGCAGGCGTTGCCCAGCTTCCCTGCTTCAGGCGCCCCGTCGGATGCAGCAGTAGTGCAGGCCGAGGCAGAGGTCAATAGTGCGATCTCTTCGGCGGTGGCGACGAGCAACGCAGCTATCGATCAGGCGAACGGCTACGTCACCACCGCCTATCAGTACGTCTCAACTGCATACCAGGCAGGAAACTGTGGACAGCCACCTTCAGCCCCGACACCCCAGTCCCACATAAAGCCGAACTAGATATTGGGCCGGTTCAGGATCCTTCGGACTCGACCATACCTTGGGATGGTAGGGCTCCTGTCCAGCCCTGGCCGCTCAAGTCGATCCGAGAGGACCGCCTCTGCCAGGCTCGGAGGACGTCCTGAAGAGTCGGCGCTCACGCCGAGTACGGCATGGCGAGGAACGGCGATCCCCTCGGCGGGACCTTCGCCTATCACGAAGAGTTCCGGCACGACACCGGTTTTACTCACCGGGTCACCTAAAGCTGCCTAACTGGGGCCGACCAGAGTCGCGGAAGAAGCCGGTGGTGCCTGGGCGGAGCCTCGGCGAAGGCGGAAGCCACCGTTCGAAGGGTCAGCCTCTCTCCATGAGACACACCGCCCTGCTCGAGGCTCATCCACGGCTGCAGGATCGTGCCGTTCTCGGTCGTCAACACGAGACCGCCGACGCCGGGCGAGCCGTATCTTCTGGCCAGGTCGGCGGTCAGGTTCCCGACCAAGGCGTCTCCTGGGAGGGCCAGGTGACCGGATCTCCGGGCGCCCACCACGGTCACAACGAGCTCAGCGGCCACAGATCAGACCGCCATCCTCTCGTTGGTGAAGAACAACTCCCGTTCGGTTTGGGACAGCACCCCTTGGACCACATAGGCGCGTCCCTGGCCGATATGCCAGAGAGCCCGGCCGATGTGGGCGGCGTTCCAGGAGCCGATCATGTCCCTCTCGGCGTCGGTGAGGTTCACGTCCTCGGCCAGGGTGCGGAGCTCCCCGACGTCCTGGGCCAGCATGACGTTGACCGCGCACGATGCCACCAGGTGGCGGGCGACGACCGCCTCTGCCGCCGCCTCGGCGTCCGCCAGGCGGTGGGTGGCCATGATCTGGATCGTTCCCTGCGCTCGTGAGAGCCGCAGGTCGGCGTCCAGCTTGCGGACCAGTGGCCCGTAGCGCATCGACCGCCAGAGCTCATCTCGCACCACCAGCATGGGCGGCTGGCCGGGTCCTCGGGATGGGTCGTCGATCGCCGCCTGACCCCACGAGGAGAGGCAGGAGAGCACCAGAGCCAGGGCTTCGTCGCCGCGGCCTTCGAGCCGGGAGACGTCGACGGTCTGGATGGCCCGGTCGAAGTCGAGCGGGGCCGAGGTCGGACCGTCGAACAGCCCGGCCAGGGAGTCCTCGAGCAGGTTCCGCAGGGCCGTGCCCGCTTCACGGACCTCCTCGATGAGCGCCGAGCGGGACTGCATCTGCAGCTCACGGGCGTCTGCGTCGTCGAGGTCCCACAGCCCGGCCAGCACCGAAGCCACCAGAGGGTCCGGGATCTGGCCTCCTCGATCCTCGCCGGTAGCCCGCTTCAACGCCAGGCTCACCGCTGCCTCCTCGGTAGGCCTCAGGTCCCGCCCGAGGCGGTAGCTCATCAAGGTCTTGAGGAGAAGGAGTCGGCGCCGATGCACCTCGGCCAACCTCTCGGCCCGTTCCTTCGCGTCGGACGGGAGGTTCCGGGCCAGTGGGCCGCCGTCGAGGGGGTTGAGGCGGTGGGAGGAGCCCGGGCCGAGAAGGATGGGAGTCACGCCCAGCCACTCGGCCACCCGGTTGTACTCGCCCTTGATGTCTCCCAGGATCAGCGATCGGGTGCCGAACGCCGCCAGGCGCACCACGTGCTGCTTGATCAGGGCCGATTTCCCCGAGCCGGGGACGCCGGTGATGTACACGTTCGGGTTGGTGACGATCCCCCGGTCGACCCACTCAACGGGGTGGGAGGAGAACGTGGACTTGGAGAACACG
>JAKAXG010000367.1 GCA_021827225.1 Actinomycetes bacterium
GTTCGAGCTGCGCCACGTCCCTTCCGCCTACGACGCCACCTACCGCTTCTGGTACCGGGTGCCGTGGCTGTGCCCGCTGATCGCCTGGCTGGTCACTGCCCTGACCCGGCGCCGGGTGATGCGCTGGATCCGCCAGATGCAACCGAGGGTGGTGGTATCGACCTACCCCCTCGCCACCCTCTGCCTCGGCCGACTGCGCCGCACCGGCCGGCTGGAACTGCCGGCGGTCAACTTCATCACCGACTTCGGGGTCCATCCCCTCTGGGTCCACCGGGGAGTGGACCTCAACCTGGCCATCCACGACAGCCCCGCCCTGGTCGCCGGGGAGCGCACCGGGCGCCCGACCATAGCCAGCGGGCCGGCCGTCTCGGACCGCTTCGACCCGGCCCGGCTGCCCTCCCGGGCCGAGGCCCGTCGGCGCTTCGGCATCACCGACGACCAGCGGGCCGTCCTGGTAGTGGCCGGTTCGTGGGGCATCGGCAACGTGGGTGACACCTGGGAGGCCATCGCGGCCGACGGCCGGTTCCTGCCGGTGGTGGTCTGCGGCCGGGACGAGCGGCTGAAGCGGCACGTGAGCGCCCTGGCCGAGCGGGGCGGGAAGCCTTCGCTGATACTCGGCTGGACCGATGACATGCCGGCGCTCATGGCCGCCTGCGACGCCCTGGTGGAGAACGCGGGGGGGCTCACATCCCTGGAGGCGATGCGGGTCGGGCTCCCGGTGGTCAGCTTCGATCCCATCGCCGGACACGGCCGGGAGAACACGTCCCACATGGACGCGGCGGGCGTGGCCCGCCTGGCCGCGGACCGGGCGGCGCTGGCCGAAGCCCTGGCGGAGCTGACCGCCCAGGGTCCGGGGCGTGACGCCCAGATCGCCCGGGCCCGTGCCATGTTCCGCCACAGCCCGGCCGACGTGGTCCTCTCCGTCGCCGGGCAGCCGGTGAATGCCCGCCACGCCCATCACTCGGTGCGCTCCGCCATGCGCCTGGCGGTAGGCGGAGTGGCCCTGACCGGGATCTGCTGGACCGGGTTGACCACCGGCGTGGCCATGGCGACCGAGGCCGGCGCCGGCGTGGCCGACCCCCCGGCCCAACCCGGGTCGGTGGCCTATCTCGGGGTGCGCCTGAGCGCCTCCGAGCTGACGGACCCGGCGGTGGCCACGCAGCTTCGCCAGCTCTCCGCCACCGCGGTGGTCGACGACATGACCGCCCAGGAGGTCCCGAACGCGGTGCGCCAGCTGGCCAGCGAGGGGGTGGGCGTCGCCAACGGTGGCTACGGAGAGCCCGGTGCGAGCCTGCCCGGCGACAGCGACCTGCCCTGGAACAGGGCCTTCCGCGACGCCCGGGCCGGGCGGGCCATCGCCGCCATCATCGGCCGCCCGGTCACGGTGACCGTGCCCGGCCGGCGGCTCAACGCCTGGGACCTCGTCGAGTGCCGCGACGCCCACACATCGCTGGTGGTGCCGGACCACATCCTCCACGTCGGTGCCGGCCAGACGGGCCAGGACATCAAACTGGCGGCCCGCCAGATCTACCTGATCAACGGCTTCGGGGCCACCCCGGCGGAGTTGGCGCAGTACCTGTCGCAGCTGGAGATCACGCTCGTGGCGTCCCAGCTGGCACCGGCACCGCTGGCTGCGCTGGCGTGAGTCAGCTGAGCCGACCCGCCCGGAGGGCGGCCACCGGTCTGGTCGCCGCGGCCGGGGCCGGCGCCTTCGTCCACCTGGTACCGGGCGTGGTGGCCTGGAGGTCGGCCCGCTGCCGCCTGCTCCCCGGCCTGTCCGGTGTCGGCCGCCCGGACCACGTGGCTCTCACCTTCGACGACGGGCCCGACGCCCTGTCCACACCGCTGGTCCTCGACGCCCTCGACGCCCTGGGCTGGAAGGCCACCTTCTTCTGCCTGGGCACGCAGGCCCGGCGGGCGCCGGAGGTGGTCACCGAGCTGGTCAGCCGGGGTCACGAGATCGGTGTCCACGGCGACACCCACAAGAGCCATCTGCGCCGACCGGTGCCCTCCGTGGTGCGCGACGTGGCCGCCGCCCGGGCCACGCTCGAGGACCTGACCGGGCGGACGGTGGAGTGGTTCCGTCCCCCCTACGGGGGGGTGTCGCTGTCGAGCCTGGCGGCGGCCCGGAAGTCCGGGCTGCGGATGGTGCTGTGGACCACCTGGGGCCTCGACTGGCGCAGCGACGCCACCGGTACGACAGTGGCCGGGAATGTCGAACGCACCTTCGTACCGGGAGCGACGGTCCTCCTCCACGACTCCGATGTCACCTCCACCCCCGAGAGCTGGAAGGCGACCATCGAATCCCTGCCCATCCTGGCCGACGGCTGGAGGAGGCGCGGCCTCGAAGTCGGGCCGCTCCGTGACCACTTCTGAGCGGCCGTTCCGCCGGGCGCTCGGAGCGGCGGCCGCCGTCGGTCTGGCCGCAGTGGCCGCATCGTGCGGCAACTCCCTGCCTCCGTCGGTCTCGCGGGCACCGGTGCTCAGCGTGGCCACCGGCCTCTACCCCCTGGCCCAGATCGCCAACCTGATCGGCCAGAACAAGGCGGTGGTCACCGACGTCGTGCCCTCCGGCGCCGACCCGCTCACCTACCGGCTGAACCCGGCGGAGACGGACCAGGTCCGCTCCGCCGGCCTCGTCATCGAGATCGGTGGTGGTTTCCAGCCGTCCTTCGAGGCGGCCGCATCCGGGGCCCGGACCGTGTCGAAGCTGCGGCCGGCGGGCACCGCCAGCCCCTACGTGTGGTTGGACCCCCATACCCTCGGTGGCTTCGTGTCCACTGTGGCGGCGGCGATGGAGGCGGCCGATCCGGCCGCCGCGCCTCTCTACCGCGCGAACGCGGCGTCGCTGAGAGCCCAGATCTCGTCGCTCGACATCTCCTACTCGAGCACGCTGTCCACCTGCCCCGACACCACGCTGATAACGCCGGACAACGCTTTCAGCACCATGGCCGCCTCCTACGGGCTGACAGACATCATCGTGGGAGCCCCCTCCGTCGCGTCCCAGATCCAGGCGGCCACCCAGGCCCTGCAGGCCGGGAGGACCACCTCGGTGATCACCGAGCCGTGGGTCGACAACTCGGGCGTCACCGCGGTGGCCGCCGCCGCCAGCGCCAGAGTCCGCTCCCTCGACACCCTGGCCGGGCCGCCGGCCGGGGGGTGGCCGGCGGGGGCCAACTTCTTCGGGCTGATGGAGCAGAACCTGAGCACCCTGGGCAGCATCCTCGGATGCGCGTCTCCGAGCCAGTGAGCGGGGACCGGCCCGCCGGCGGGGCCCTCGGGTCCGTAGCCGGGTGGGGGTTCCCGGCCTGCGCCGGGTGGATGAGCGCCGGGCCTTCGGAGGTGAGCGTCCGCGAGGTCACCGGAGCGGTGGACCGGCCGTTCCAGTGGGCCTCTGTGACCAAGCTGGTCACCGCTTTCGCCGTGTGGGTGGCGGTGGAGGAGGGCACGGTCTCGTGGGAGGACCCGGCCGGCCCCGACGGGTCGACGCTCAGCCACCTGCTGGCCCACGCGTCGGGCCTGGCACCCGACCGGGACGCCGTGCTGGCCCCGCCGGGGAGGCGGCGCATCTACTCCAACCAGGGATTCGAGGTGGCCGCCGCCCATCTGGCGGCGGCGGCGGGGATGCCATTCGCCACCTACGCCCGGGAGGCGGTGCTGGAGCCGCTCGGCATGACCGGAACCCGATTGGAGGGCTCTCCGGCGTGGGGCGCGAGCGGCCCTCTGCGCGACCTGATGGCCCTGGCCGGGGAGCTGCTCCGGCCCCGGCTGATCGGAGCCGGGACCCTGGCCCTGGCCACCACCGTGGCGTTCCCGGGGCTCAGCGGGGTCCTCCCCGGGTTCGGCTCCCAGAAGGACAACGACTGGGGCCTGGGACCGGAGCTGCGGGACCACAAGGACCCGCACTGGACGGGCCGGCTGAACTCGCCGGGCACCTTCGGCCACTTCGGCCGGTCGGGATCGCTCCTCTGGGTGGATCCAGCCGCCGGCCGGGCCCTGGTGTCCCTCTCGGAACGACCCTTCGGCCCGTGGGCGGCCGACGCCTGGCCCCGCCTGTCGGATTCGGTGCTGGCCGGTTGAGGCCCTCAGCTGCCCTCGGCCAGCACCATCTCCTTGAACGCGGCCAGGGCCCGGGGTCCCCACACCGTCCCCGGCCCGCCGTTGAGCAGGATGGCCACACCGATCGCCTCGGCCACCTCCTCCTCCGTCGCGTTCTGGCGGGCCGCCCCCCGGGCGTGGGAGGCCACGCAGCCGTCGCACTCCCTCGTCACGGCCACGGCCAGGGCTATGAGCTCTTTCACCTTGCTGGACAGAGCGCCGTCGGCCATGGCGGCCCGCTGCATGCTGGCGTACGCCCCGATCACGTCCGGGATCTGCTCCCTCAGGTCACGGGCCGGCTGGCGCAGCTCCCCCAGCACCTCGTTCGGATGGATCATCGCACGGCTCCTTTGCCTGCCTCGGCTACCTGACTCGACGGTTCGGCCCGAGCGGGCCCACCCGGGCATTGTCGTCGCTGCCCGCCACCGATGCGGGGATACCGGGGGCGGCGACATCCCGCCGGCCGCACCCGGGTGGGGGTCGGCGCCCGTCTTGGCCCATTTGGTACCGCGGCGGGCGCTAACGTCCGCACATGGCCACGAGGCTGCGCAAAGAAGAGAAGGTCGAAGTCCTCGGCCGCCTGCCCCTGTTCGAGAACTGCTCCAAGCGGGATCTGGGCCAGATCGCCTCGATCATGGTGGAGGCCCGCAAGCCGGCCGGCTCCTACCTGACGAGGGAGGGACAGGACGGCGGGCTGATGTTCGTGCTCGTGGAGGGCGAGGCCGAGGTCCTGGCCGGCGACGACCCGGCCCCGGGGTCGGCCGAGGGCCGGCGGGTCATAGGCCGCCTCCATGCTGGTGACGTGGTGGGCGAATTGTCGCTGATCGACGGTCACGCCCGCTCGGCGAGCGTGCGCGCCGTGTCCGACGTGACGGTCCTCGAGATCGTCTCGGACGACTTCAGGGAGCTGGTCCACCGCTCCCCCAGCTTCGTGATGAGCCTGCTGAAGGCCCTGTCCCTGCGGGTCAGGGAGATGGAGATGCTCACCAGCTGACCCCTCCGGACCCGGCGGCGGGCGGGCCGCTAGGACCCGTAGCGCTCCCGGAAGAGGGCTTCCTCCTCCTCGAGCTGCCGGCGTTCCGCGTCGTCTAGCTCTCCCTTCGCTTCGGGATCCTCCCCGGCCTCAGCCGGCGGGTGCGGGACGCCGGCCCCGGGGCCGGCGCTCTTGCGGGGCGGGGCGG
>JAKAXG010000368.1 GCA_021827225.1 Actinomycetes bacterium
GAGCGTGGAGCTCACGACGTAGTCGGGTCCGTCCCCGGTCACTCTCAGCCCCGAGAAGGCGAATGAGGTGTAGGACAGGCCGAAGCCGAACGGGAACAGCGGGGTCAGGCGTTCGGCGTCGTACCAGCGGTACCCGACCAGGAGACCCTCCGAGTAGCTCATGGTGCCGTTCACTCCCGGGTACTGGGCCGCCGTCCTCAGCGGCCCCTGGGCCACCGAGGCCGGGAAGGTGACCGGAAGCTTTCCCGAGGGGTCGACGTCGCCGAAGAGCACCGCGGCGGCTGCCGCCCCGTCCTCCTGGCCCGGGTACCAGGCCTCGACGACGGAGGCGACCTGGTTCAGCCACGGCATCAGCGCCGGGCCGCCGGTGTCGAGGACGACAACGGTGCGGGGATTGGCGGCCGCGACGGCGGAGATCAGCTGGTTGGTGTCGGCGGGTTGCGTCACGCACTCGAGCTCGCACACCCCCTGCGTGTAGCCCAGGCTGCTGAGGTCGCTCCCCTCGGACTCGACGTAACCGGCGAACACCACGGCGACAGAGGCGGTCCTGGCCAGGGCTGCGGCCGCGGCCGGGGAGCTCCCGTCGTTGTAGACGACCGTGTCACCCGCCCGGGCCGCCCTCGCGGTGATGGCGCTCAACGGGGTGGAGATCGAGCTCTGCAGCACGTGGACGCTTCCACCGGCCTCGTCGTAGCTGAGGGCGGCCGGACCGGCCGGCGCCCCGATCAGGGCGATGGTCCGGTCGGCGCCGGTGAGCGGCAGGGTTCCCCGCCGGTTCTCGAGAAGGACGGTGCCCTCCTCGGCCGCTTTGAGGGCCACCGCCCGGGCGGCCGGACCGTTGGCCGGGGTGGCGTAGGCGGCCGGCTGGGGAGCCGGCGGATGGTCGAACAGACCCACCGAGAACATGGCGGTGAGGATGCGCCCGACCATGCCGTTGATCTCGGACATGGTGACCTTCCCCGCCGCGACGGCAGCCTCTAGCGGCTGGCCGTACCAGTCCTCCGCCACCTCCGTGCCCCCCGGGCTGAAGGACCGGCCGGTCGGGTCCTGGATGACGCCCATCTCCAAGTCCAGGCCCGCCTTGACCGACCCCACGGTGGAGTGGGTGGCGCCCCAGTCACTCATGACGAAGCCCTTGAATCCCATACCGTGCTCCAGGGTGTCGGCCAGCAGCTGCTTGTTCTGGCAGGAGTAGGAGCCGTTCACCTGGTTGTAGGCGCACATGACCGAAGCGGCACCTCCCTGCTTGATGGCCGCCGCGAACGCGGGCTGGTAGATCTCTGCGAGGGCCCGCTGCGGTATCTGCTCGTCGATGCTGGCCCGGTCCACTTCCTGGGTGTTGGCGTCGTACTGCTTGACGGTGGCGATGACGTGACGGGATTGGACACCCCGTATGTAGGCGGCGGCCAGCTGCCCGGAGAGGTAGGGGTCCTCGCCGAGCTGCTCGCTGGTCCGGCCGCCGAGGGGGGTACGGGTTATGTTCACGTCCGGGGCCAGGAGGACGTCGATGCCCTTCCTGCGGGCCTCTCCCCCCAGGGAGGACCCCACCGCCCGGGCCAGGGTCGGGTTCCAGCTGGCGGCCATGTCGATCTCGGCCGGGTAGCTGGTCACGTCGGTCTGCTCGTCGGCCAGGCCGGACCCGGCGTCGTTCAGGGTGAGGGGTGGGATGCACAGGGACGGTATGCCCGGGACGTAACCGGCCGCCCCGAAGTAGGTGCCGTCTCCGACCGCCTGGTGCAGCATGGAGAGCTTCTGGGAGGTCGTCATGGCGCTGAGCAGCTCGCCGGCCCTGCGGGACGGGGGCTGATGGGGGTCCATCCATGCCCCGCAGCGGGCCTCAGGGGGGTTGGGTCCGGGAACGCCCGAGGCCAGCGCCGGTCCGGCTGTCGCCGCCAGCATGAGGACCGCTACGGCCGGGATCCGCCTGACGAACAGTCGCATCCGAGCGGCTTCGACACCGGTGCCCTCATTCCTGCTCCGTGAACGGCCGACCGCCCGGTACTACGGTGCCGGGTCAGGATCGGAGGTTGGCGATGCCGTTGGGGAGACGGGTTCTGGCCAGGGTCACCGGGTTGCCGCCGGCCAGCACCGCCGAGGTGGCCGTCGAGCGGGACCTGGCCGCGGTGATGCCGGACGGAGCGGTGCTGCTGGCCGACCGCTGGTACGCGCCGGCTACGGCCGGGACCGATCCGGTCGTGCTGATCCGCACACCTTACGGTCGGCGCCAGCTGGCGGTGTTCGGCCGGCTGTTCTCCCGGCGGGGCTACCAGGTGGTCATACAGAGCTGCCGGGGCACCTTCGGTTCGGGCGGGCGCTCCTTCGACCCGTTCCACCACGAACGGTCCGACGGGCAGGCCACCCTGCGGTGGATCGCCGACCAGCCGTGGTTCAGCGGCACGGTGGGAACCTTCGGTGCCAGTTACATGGGACTTACGCAATGGGCGGTGGCATCCGACCCGCCTCCGTTCCTCGAGGCCATGTCCATGCAGATCACCACCGCCCGGGTGCGCGACATCGTCTACCCGGGTGGCAGCTTCGCCCTCGAGACCGGAGCGGTGTGGGTGAACCAACTCCACGTCCAGGAGCGGACGGCGGCCAGGATGCTGTGGGCCCTCCTGGCCGGCCGTCGCCGCATGGCCCTGACCTACACCACGCTGCCGCTCAGCGACGCCGACCGCCGGGCGCTCGGTGTGAGCATCCCCTTCTACCAGGACTGGCTGATCCACGACCGCCCCGACGACCCGTGGTGGGAGCCGCTTGACTGGTCGCGCGACGTGGGCAGGACACCTCCGGCGTCGCTGGTCGCCGGGTGGTACGACCTGTTCCTCCCGGGGCAGTTGGAGGATTTCCGCAGGCTGCGGGCCGCCGGGCGGACGGCCCGCCTGACCATCGGGCCGTGGACCCACACCAGCATCCGCGGCGGCTTGGCCTCGGCGCGCGACGCCCTGGAATGGTTCGACACCCTCCTCCGCCACGACGGCCGGGGCGGCCCCCGGCAGTCGGTGCGCCTGTTCGTCATGGGATCGAAGCGGTGGGTGCAGGTCCCCGACTGGCCCCCTCCCCACACCCCCCGCCGGTGGCACCTCCAGCCGGGCCGGGCCCTGTCGCCGGCCCCCCCGGCGGACGGCCCTCCTGACCGGTACCGCTACGACCCGGCGGACCCGGCGCCGGGGATCGGCGGCCCCAGCCTGGACCCGATCCGTGCGGGGAGGCGACGGCAGAGACGGCGGGAGTCCCGCCCGGACGTGCTCACCTACTCGAGCGAGCCGCTGGAGCGGGACCTGACAGTGGCCGGACCGGTCAGCGCCGAGGTGTGGGTCAAGGCCAGCCGGGCGCACTTCGACCTGTTCGTACGGCTCTGCGACGTCAGGCCGTCGGGCCGGTCCTACAACGTCTGCGACGGGATCGTGCGGGTCGACGACGCTGAGCTCGACCGGGGCGCCGACGGCTGCGGGCCGGTCGTCGTGGCGCTCTGGCCGACCGCTCACACCTTCCGGGCCGGGCACCGCATCAGGGTCCAGGTTTCCGCCGCCGCCCATCCTCTCTATGCCCGCAACCCGGGCGGCGGTGAGCCCCTCGGCACCGCCGCCACCCTGCATGCCGGTACGCACGACATCTTCCACGACCCCGACCACCCCTCCGGGATCGACCTGCCGGAGAGCGCTCTCTAGTCGTCGCGGCCCGGTACCACCGGGGGTTCCGCCGACCACGGGAAGGAGATCCACCGGTCTGTATGACCCCAGTGGTAGTCGGGGTCGACCACCGAGCGGGGCTTCTTGTACAGCACCGCGCTGCGCAGCTCGGCCACATGGGGCCGCACCAGGTCGGCGACCAGGGCCAGCGTCTCCCCCGAGTCGGCCACGTCGTCGGCCAGCAGCACCCGCAGGCCTGCCAGGTCGACCAGCGGCGGGGTGGGAGGCAGGACCACCGGTACCTCCATGCGCTCACCGATGCCGGTGTAGAACTCCACGTTTATGGCTGCGCAGTTCTTGACGTCGAGGGCGTAAGCCAGGGCTCCGCCGACCGGCAGGCCACCTCTGGCTATGGCGAGCACCAGGTCCGGGCGGAACCCGCTTACGGCCACCTCCCGGGCCAGGTGGCGGCTGGCTTCGCCGAAGCCGCTCCAGGTGAGAACCTCCATCTTCTGCTCCGTCCCAGGTGTCGGCACCCGTAGATCATGGTGCCGCCTGTCGGAGCCAGTCCAGCGGCACGTCGCGCGACGGCGCCCGCGAACCGGTGGCTTTTACCAGCGGGAGCGGGAAGGAGTAGATCGGCGCGAGGGTGGCGGTGTTGCGGGCCAGCACCCAGTTCGAGGTGAAGGAGGTGCTGGCCAGGCACAGCAGCCACGCTCCGTCGGGGGACCATGCGCAGCCGTCCACGCTGGTTGACGGCTCGAAGCCCTGCGACGCCACCCGGCCACCGGTCAGCACGGCCACGGCGGTGCCGCCGCTGTCGAAGGTGGCGTAGGCGAGTGAGGCGCCGTCCGGGGACCAGTAGGGCGTGCTGTAGGCGATGGGGCCGGTGCCGGCGCCGGCGGTGGCGAGCACCCGGCCCCGGCGGTCGAGGATGACCAGGGAGCTGTCGGATCCACCCCCGCCGGGCGGGTTCAACATGACCGCCACCTTCTGGCCGCCGGTGTCGGGGAACATCGTCAGGTGCACCGGCTGGCCGGCGGGCAGGCCGCAGTCCCGGTCCAGCTCGGCGGCGGTTGCCAGCACCCGCGGCGGCCTCCCCCGGTCGCGCAGCTCCAGCCGGCTGTCGGCCGGCCCGGAGCCCCGGGCCGCCACGAACGCCCCCACCGACAGGGGGTCTCCCGCGGCCCCGTCGGCGCCTCCCCCGAGTGGGACCGGCGGGCCGCCCGAGACCGGCCACGCCGACAGGTGGCCGCCGGTCGCTCCGGATCGGACCACCACCGCCCGGCCCCCGTCGGTGAGGGGCTCGGCGCCGGCCAGGCTCGCTCCCGCCGGCAATGTCAGGCGGCGGGCGTCGATGTAGGGCTGACCTCCCGCCGCGCCCGCCGCCACGATGAGGCCCCGGCCGGTCACGAACAGCGGGGTGTCGCCCGGGCGGAGGGGGCGTACCGGCAGGCTGCGCCGGCCCCGCCCGTCGGGGCCGGTCACGAACGGGGTGGCGCCGGAGGAGCGGGTCACGAACGGGGTGGCGCCGGGGGAGCGGGCCACGACCTGCCCGGCCAGGTGTGGCGGGGACGGCAGAGGCGGCCCGGCCGGACGCCCGCGGGCGCCGGAGGCCACGCTCAATCCGGTCGCAGC
>JAKAXG010000369.1 GCA_021827225.1 Actinomycetes bacterium
AAAAACGACGCATCCCCGAACGCAAACACCCCACCATCAGAAGCCACCAGCCAGTAACCCCGACCATCCGGCGTCGCCGCCATACCCACCACCGGCTCCGCCAGACGCACCCCACCCGTCGACCCGAAAAACGACGCATCCCCGAACGCAAACACCCCACCATCAGAAGCCACCAGCCAGTAACCGCCGCCGTCGGGGGTGGCGGCCGCCCCGACGATGGGGGCGGCCAGGGCGGTGCCGGTGAGGGACCCCGCCGACTGCTCGCCGAAGCTGCGGACCGACCCACCGGCGGTGACGATCCGGTAGCGGGCCGGCGAGCCTGGCCCGGCGGCGGATCCGGTAGGGGTCGGAGCGGGAGGGGCGGCGGCGCCGCCTCCGGCGGGTGTGCCGACAGTCGTGCCGCCGGACGTGCCCCCGGACGGGGCACCGCCACCCCCCGCCCCGGAGGAGGTACCCCCGGTCGTGCCCCCCGACGTGCCGCCGGTCAGGCCTGTCGCCCCGGCCGCCGCCCGGGCGGCCAGGTGGGCCTGGAGGCCGGCGCCGAAGGCGGTCGGCGTGCCCGAGTAGGAGCTGATCAGCGAGGGAAAACCGGTGCAGCTGGCGGTGTCCCACGCCCATCCCAGGTAGGACACCCCGTGGGCGTCGGCCCAGTCCATGTAGGAGTCGATGAAGCTCTGCCCGCAGTCGTTCTCCCCCAGCTCGCCGGTGACCAGCGGCACCCTGGCCGCCACCGGGGCGTACTGGGAGTCCCAGCACGACACGTCGGTGCAGGAGCCGAAGTTGTAGACGTGCACCGACGCCACCAGCTGGTCAGCCGGGTCGACCGGCTCGTTGGCCAGCCACCCGGACAGGTCGCCGGCCCACCCCAGGCCGGCCACCATCACCGGCTGGGTGGCGCCGGTGGAGCGGACGGCGTCGATGAGGCTCTGCATTCCGGCCGCCTGCCAGCCGGCGCTGGTGGTGCAGCCGTTCAACCAGCACGACCAGGAGATGTCGTGCGGCTCGTTGTACAGGTCGAACACCACCCCGGGGTCGGACCTGAAGGCGGTGGCGACGGAGGTCCAGAACGCCGGTGAGTGGTCGGCGTCGGCCATGACCTGCTGGCCGCTGGCCAGCGTGGAGCCGGGAGCGTTCCAGTGCAGGTCCAGGATGGCGACCATCCCTTGGGCGTGCAGCTCGGAGACGTAGTTCTCGATGGCGGCCTGGTAGTTGGCTCCGGAGTACTGGGCGTCGACCCCGTTGATGCCCAACCAGCAGTCCTCGTTGAGCGGGACCCGCACGGCGTTGATGTGCCAGCTGGCCATGGCCGCCACCGAGGCGGCGTCCGAGGGCCCGTCGAACAGGCCCCAGCCCTCCGAACAGGCGTACTCGGTGCCGGAGCGGTCGACCCCCAGCAGCTGGATGGGCGCACCCGCCTGGTCGACCAGCTGGTTGCCGACCACCCGCACCGAGACCGCCGGCGCCGCCGCCGCCGCTCCGGGAGATCCCGGGACGACCCCGCTGAAGGCGGCCGCCGCCAGGCCGGTTGCCGCCAGGACCACAGCCGCCGCCAGGCGCGGCCCGAACATCCGCTTCCGCACCCAGGTGATATCGGCCGGGATTGCGCCGCGCTCAAGTCGCAGCTCGCCACGTCCGTTAGCCGGCTGCCCTCAGGTGCCGGGCCGGCCGTCCCGGTCCACTCGACCGTCCGGGTCCCGCAGAAGGGATCCGCAGTTGGGGCAGGTGATGGTCGCCACCCGGTCCAGGCCCAGGGGCGGCAGCCGGGAAGCCGGCTCTTCGTCGTGGGGGTTGCTCGGATCCGGGCGGGGGGAGCGAACCTCGACCCGCCGGTCCTTCTCGTGCAGCTCGCAGAGACGGGAGAGGGATCTCTCGGACAAATGTCCAGCCTTGGCGAACCACGTCAGTTGACGTAATTCGTGGTCTTCTGCGAGCGACAGGCCCGGCGATTCGGCCGCTGGGCCGTCATCGGGAGTCAGTTGCGGTGCCATCTTCCACCTCCTTCTGCGGAGTATCGGTCCCCGCTCGGCGACCTTGACGTCGCCGGCGGAACAGGCTTTCGGCCGTGGTCGCCCGGCCCGGTCGTCCGTACGCTCGCATCGGGTCCGATCCGGGTCCCGACGATGGAGGTCGACATGGTGTCCACCAGACAGTTCACGGTCGGAACCGGAGTGGCGTGCACCGACGGGGCGTGCGGCCAGGTGGTGCGGGTGGTGGTCGACCCCATCGACGACGAGGTGACCCACCTGGTGGTCGAACCCGAGCACCGCCAGGGCGTGGGCCGACTGGTCCCGCTGGATCTGGTCGAGGTCAACGGCTCCGCCGGCATCCGGCTGCGCTGCCCCCTCGCCGAGTTCGAGCGCCTGGACCCCGCCGAGGAGACGCGGTTCCTGCCCGGCAGCGAGGGACACGGCCCCTACACCGCCGAGCAGGTTCTGCTGTGGCCGTATTTCGGCGGCAACACCACCGTTCCGGTGACCGCCGAGATGCTGCCGGCCGGCGAGGTAACCATCCGCCGCGGCGAGGAGGTCCATGCCAGCGACGGCCCGATCGGCCTGGTCGAGGGTCTGGTGATCGACACCGCCACCCACCACGTCACCCACGTACTGCTCCAGGAGGGCCACCTCTGGGGCCGGAAGGAGGTGGCCGTGCCCATCGGGGCGGTGGCGTCGGTCAGCGACGGCGCCGTTCGCCTCTCGTTGAGCCGGCGCGACATCGAGCGGCTACCGCCGCGGTAGCTGTCAGCCGCCGGGGTGCAGCAGGAACATCCGCGGTGATCGGCCACCGGTCCGTCCGAGGTAGGCCTGGTAGCCCGGGTACACCGCCACGAACCGGGGCCACAGCCGCTGCCAGGTCGCCTCGTCGGCCAGTTCGGCCCGCACGGCCATCCGTACCGGTCCGATCTCGATCTCGGCGTCGGGCCGGGCCATCAGGTTGGCGGTCCACCCCGGATGGAAGTGCTGGCCGAAGTTGGTCCCGACGACGGCGAAGTCGTCGCCGTCCCGGACGTAGAGCAGCGGCGACACCCGGGCCTTGCCGGTACGGCGACCGACCGTCGAGAGCAGGAGGACCGGCAGACCGTAGACCCGTGATCCCCACCGTCCCTGCGACCGTCTGAGGAGCCAGGGGTCGATGACGGGTCCCACCCGCCGGTAGAACGAGGCGAAGCCCCGGGTGGGAGCCACCGGTTGCAGTATCCGGTTCACCACCGTGACCGAGCGGGTCGCCTCGAACTCCTGCACCCGTCGCAGAAGCTCGTCGGTCGAACGGTCAGTCACCCTTCAGCCCCACGACCTCGTGCTCCTCCGCCAGCATGACCGGGGACCGGGCGTGGTCGATGAAGCGGCGCTCGTCCTCGAGCAGGGCCGCTCCGGCCGCCCGGCCCTCCCGGCTGGACATGGCGGCGGCCAGCGATTCGAGGCTGTCGAACCACAGCTCGGCCAGGCCGTCGAAGGGCTCGGGGGCGTCGCGCGACGCCCGCAGGTCGCCGTGCATGGCATCGGGGAAGGTGTGGCTCTGGACGTACCGGCGGAGACCGAGGGCCTCGGCGTGGGCGCGCACCATCGGACCGTGTTCTTCCAGCCAGTACCGCTGGAACTCCTCCCGGCTCATGCCGGGGATCCTGCGCAGGGCGAAGACGATCTTGATCACCGCCGAACCATACGCCGCGGCCCGCTCCGGCGCTCAGCTGTTCGGTCAGAGGTCGAAGACGTAGACCCTCGTGGTGAGCACGCAGGGCGAGGGGGGCAGGACCTCGACGCGTACCTGCGCGGCGTGGTAGTCGATGCCCTCCGCCTCGAAGGTCCCCCGGCATTCGCTCTGCAGCGGGATGTGGGCCAGGACGGTGACGGTGAGGGCGCGGTCGGAGCCGGCCGGCGTGCCGGTCCCGAGGGCATGGTCGAGCTGGATCTGCAGGATGTCCTTGGCGGCGGCGCCGTCCGAGGAGCACAGCAGCACGGTGGGCGACTCGAAATCGCAGCCCTGCACGTTGTCCACCGGGGTGGGCAGCTCGATGTAGCCGGCGAGCGGGAGGTCCTTGCCGGCGCTGGCCGCCGGGACGGCGGCGTTCAGCAGCGGAGCGGGGAACACCAGCAGCCGGTTCATGGTCCCCCACTCCCCCGAGACCAGCCAGTTGCCGTCGGGGCTGATCGCCGCGAACGAGTTGTTGTAGGCCTCACCGCTCACCAGTTGGTGCACGAAGTCGTAGTGCTGGCCCGCCGGCGTGGTGACCTCGAACATCTTGGCTCTGGCGGTGTCCGGCCCCTGGTAGGCGTCGAAGAGGTAGTCCCGGGCGCCGCCGGGATGCCCGCCGGCACCGGGATCGCCGATGTGGTCCCATCCCTTGAACAGCAGCCGCAGCGGGATCGACAGGTCCCCCCGGTAGACCACCGAGCTCGCGCCGCCCGGCCAGGTGAGCGTGGCCAGGCCCTGGCCGGAGGTGAGCGTCGGGCGCAGGTAGCTCCCGGCCAGGGTGACGGACTGGGCCCCCGCCGGGCCGGCCGGTACGAGCAGCGCCAGCACCAGCCCCAACGGGCCCACCGCCACAGCCGCACGGCGCAGCATCCTGGCCACACGAGAACACACCACGACCCCTCACCTCCACCACCCCGCGTCAGGAAGCCAAGTCTGGGCAGCGACCGGGGTCCCCGGTAGGGCTGTTGGTCACAGACCGGACCGGCGGCAGATGCGACCGGATCGTCAACTGACCGGATCCCGACCGTCACCGCCCGAGGAGAAAACGTTTCCCATGTGGCGAGATACAGCAAGAAGGTACGGAGCAGCCGCCGCGGGTCTGACTCTGGCGGGGTCCCTGGCCGTGGCCGTCGGATCGGAGACCGGCGGCGCGCCGGCGGAGGCCCAGAGCGCTACGACGTCGTGCCCGACACAGTTCGACAACCAGAGCCCGGTGGTGGGCATCGCCCAGGCCGCCGGCGGCGGGTACTGGGAGGTGGACCAGAACGGCGAGGTGGGCGCCGTCGGCGGAGCCCCGTGCTACGGGTCGGCCCCTGCGCACCTGAACCAGCCGATCGTCGGCATGGCCGCCACCCCCAACGGCGGCGGGTACTGGCTGGTCGCCGCCGATGGCGGGGTGTTCGCCTTCGGCAATGCCCGCTTCTACGGGTCGACCGGCGGCCTTCACCTGAATCAGCCGGTCGTGGGCATGGCCGCCACCCCCAACGGCGGCGGGTACTGGCTGGTCGCCGCCGACGGCGGGGTGTTCGCCTTCGGCAACGCCCGCTTCTACGGGTCGACCGGCGACATG
>JAKAXG010000370.1 GCA_021827225.1 Actinomycetes bacterium
CGCGGCCTCCAACAACCCCGGGGGGGTCGGCGGGATCCTGGCCCCCATCGCCAAGCCGATCGCCGGGCTGCTCGGCGCCATCTACGCGGTCGTCCCCAACTACGGGGTGGCGATCATGATCCTCAGTGTCATCTGGATGATCATCATCTCGCCGCTGACGCTGAAGAGCACCCGGTCGATGCTGGCCATGCAGAAGCTGCAACCCCAGCTCAAGCGACTCCAGGAGCAGCACAAGAACGACCGGCAGGCCTTCGCCCAGGCGCAGATGGAGCTGTTCCGGGAGCACAACGTAAGCCCGTTCGGCTCCTGCCTGCCCATGCTGCTGCCGCTGCCCATCTTCTTCGCCCTGTTCGAGGTCATCCAGGGCCTGAGCCACAAGACCCACAACATCCCCACCCCGCAGTACCTGTCGTCGTCGACGCAGATGTACAAGGACATCGTGGCCGGACACGGCCATCTCAACGCCTTCGGGATGGACCTGGCCAAGAACGCCTTCAGCCCCCACTCGAGCCTCCTGGCCGCCCTGCCGTTCTGGCTGCTGCTGCTCCTCATGGCCGGCACCTCGTACTTCCAGTCGGCGCAGATGATGAGCCGTAACCCCCAGGCCAAGAACAACCCGCAGATGCGGTTGATGAAGTACATGCCGCTGCTGTTCGTGGTCTTCACCGCCCGCTTCCCGGCCGGTGTGGTGCTGTACTACGTGATGTCCAACATCAGCCGGATCATCCAGCAGGACGCCATGTACCGCTTCGATCCGAAGGTGAAGGCGCTGGTGGCCAAGGAGGTCATCGAGGTGGAGGAGATCACCCGGGAGATCGACGAGTCGCAGCAGCAGGGCCGGGCCAACCGCCCCGGCTACACGCCGCCGCGGGGAGCCCGGGGGCCGGAGGCTGGCGGCGGTCGCGCCGCGGGGGCGCCGTCCGGCGGCGGCCGGGGTGGAGCGTCGCCGACGGGAAGCGGACGGGGCCGGTTCCGGGACCTGCTGGCCGCCGCCGCCGAGCAGCAGAAAGCCCAGCAGGAGGCCAAGGCGACCGGCCGCGGTCGGGGTGACGGCAGGAAGGCGCTGGGACCCGGCGACCAGACCGGAGGCGGCTCCGGCAAGGGCGACAGCGCCAGTGGACGTAACGGGAACGGATCGGCTGGGACCGGGCGACCCGCTCCGGCGCCGCGGGGTGGCCCGCAGCCCGGAGCCAAGAACCGCCCCGGAGGCCGGACCAAAGGCAAGAAGCGGAGTCGCTGAACATCATGGAATGGGTTGAAACGACTGGGCGATCGGTCCAGGAGGCCAAGGAAGCCGCCCTGGACGAGCTCGGTGTGGACGAGGCGGACGCCGAGTTCGAGGTGCTGGCCGAGGCGCAGCTGGGCTTGTTCGGCCGCCTGCGCAGCGAGGCCCGGGTGCGGGCCCGGGTCCGGCCGACCGCGCCGCGGGCCAAGGAGGACCGCCGGGACCGCCGGGAACGCCGCCGCCGCTCCGGCAGCTCAGCCGCCTCCACCGACTCGGGAGCCGGCGCCGAGGGGGCGGCTGCCCCCGCAGCTGAGACCGGGCCTGCCGGTGGGGCCGAAGGCCCGACCGGCGCTACCGCGACGGCAGAGCCGACGGTCGGCACCGAGCACGAGGACGCACCCGGGCGGGCCACGGCACTGGCCGAGGCCGGCGACGAGGCGTCGGGGGCCGGTCACGCCGCCTCCGCGCCGGCCGCCGGGCCGGGGGCCGGTTCCGGTCCCCGCCGCCGCAACCGGTCCCGCGGTCGGGGCGGCAGCCGGCCCACCGGCGGAGGCCCCTCCGAGGCCCGCCTGGCCGACCTGGAGCAGGCCGGTGACGCAACCGACGAGGACGAGAGAGGGAAAGGACCCCACGTGGAAGTAGCGCTCGAGGAACAGGCCGAGGTGGCCACCGACTTTCTGAAGAAGCTGGTGACCGAGTTCGGACTCGACGCCACCGTGACCGTGGCCCATCCCGACGACGACACCGTGGAGCTGCAGCTGTCCGGCTCCGACCTGGGCATCCTCATCGGCCCGAAGGGGGCGACCCTCCTCGCCATCCAGAGCCTGACCCGGACCGTCGTGTTCAACGAGACCGGGGCCAACAACGGCCACATCAACGTCGATGTCGGCGGCTACCGCCAGAAGCGCACCGAGGCGCTGGTCCGCTTCGCCACCCAGGTCGCCGACCGGGTGAAGGAGACCGGCGCCCGTACCGTGCTCGAGCCCATGTCCT
This sequence comes from Actinomycetes bacterium, assembly GCA_021827225.1. The sequence continues at coordinate 2,219 of JAKAXG010000370.1, forward strand.
CCATCGACCGCAAGGTCGTCCACGACACCATCGCCGGCATCGACGGCGTCAGCACCGTCTCCGAGGGCGAGGAGCCGCGCCGGCGGGTCGTCGTCCTGCCCGGCTGACGGCCGGCGCCGTCCCCCCGGGCCCCCGGCCCGACCCCGTCCCGGCCGCCCCCCCACCGGAGCCGGCCGCCCTGCTCGACGTCCTGCGGGCGTCACAGGAGCGGGGGTTCATCGGGCCCGGCGGGCTGGAGCCGCACGTTCAGCGGGCGCTCGACATGGCCGCCCTGCTCGACGAGCCGCCCCGCCGAGCCCTGGATCTGGGCTCGGGCGGCGGGCTGCCCGGCCTGCCGCTGGCCCTGCGGTTCCCCACCAGCGAGTGGCTGCTGCTCGACGGCAGCGTCACCCGGGCCGAGTTCCTCCGCGAAGCCGTCGGGCGGCTGTCACTGTCCGAGCGGGTGGCGGTGCGCGCCCAGCGGGCCGAGGAAGCAGGACGGACGGACCTGCGGGGCCGGTTCGACCTGGTCACCGCCCGCAGCTTCGGGCCCCCGGCGGTCACCGCCGAGTGCGCCGCCCCGTTCCTGATCGCCGGGGGCCTGCTGCTGGTGGCCGAGCCCCCCGGCTCGGGCGGCGAACGTTGGCCGGCTGACGGCCTGGCCCGTCTCGGTCTGGTCCTGGTCCGCACCGTGGCCGAGCCGTCGGCCGTGGCCCTGCTCCGCCAGGAGACCGCCTGCCCGCCGGGTTATCCCCGCCGCACCGGGGTGCCGGCCAAGCGGCCGCTGTTCTGAGCCCGGCGCTGTTCTGACCCCGGCGCTGTTCTGACCCCGGCGCTGTTCTGACCCCGGCGCTGTTCTGGGCCCGGCGCTGTTCTGGGCCCGGCGCTGTTCGAACCCCGCCTCCGCCCGATGGAACAGCTCGCCATTGCGAATCGTTCGCAATTGCGGTAGAACGGCTTCGGACGCGCCGAAGGAGGCCCAGCTGTGACCACGACTGCTCCCGCTCCGGCTCCGCCCTCATCCCGGCTGAAGACGATCCGCGACGGGTTGTCACCGGGTGAGAGCCGCCGCCTCGGCGCCATGGCCGCCACCATCGTGGCGTTCCACCTGCTGGGCTGGGGGGTGTTCGCCCTGGTCATCATGCCGGCCCACTACCGGGCCCTGGGCCTGGGGGTGGCGGTGACCGCCTACACCCTGGGCATGCGCCACGCCTTCGACGCCGACCACATCGCCGCCATCGACAACACCACCCGGAAGTTCATGTCCGAGGGCAAGCGCCCGCTCAGTGTCGGCTTCTGGTTCTCCCTCGGCCACTCCAGCGTGGTCGTCGGTCTGGGCGTGGCCATCACCTTCGCCGCCCGCGCCGTCTTCCATGCGGTAAAAGATCCGAGCTCGGCGCTGCAGCAGGGGGGCGGCATCTTCGGCACCGCCATCTCAGGCGCCTTCCTCTACCTGATCGCCCTGCTCAACGTCATCGTGCTGGTCGGCGTGGTCCGGGTGTTCTTCGAGATGCGCAAAGGCATCTACGACGATGAGGAGCTGGAGGCTCAGCTCAACGCCCGGGGCCTCATGTTCCGTTTCTTCGGCCGGTTGATGAAGGCCATCCACTCCCCCTGGCAGATGTACCCCCTGGGGATACTCTTCGGCTTGGGCTTCGACACCGCCACCGAGATCGCCCTGCTGGCGGCCACCGCCGGCGCCGCCACCTCCCACCTGCCGTGGTACAGCATCCTCTGCCTGCCCATCCTGTTCACCGCCGGCATGACCCTGCTCGACACCATCGACGGCTCGTTCATGAACTTCGCCTACGGGTGGGCGTTCTCCCGGCCGGTGCGCAAGGTGTACTACAACATCGTGATCACCGGCCTGTCGGTATTCGTTGCCTTCTTCATCGGCACCGTGGAGATCGTCGGCCTGGTATCCGCCGAGGCCCACCTGCACGGCGCGTTCTGGGACTGGGCGGCGAAGTTCAACATCAACCGGGCGGGCTTCATCATCGCCGCCGCGTTCGTGGTCGTGTGGCTGGGCGCCGTCGCGGTGTGGCGCTGGGGCCGGGTGGAGGACCGTTGGGAGCGGGCGGCGCTGCGGGCCCAGGCCAGCCGGGCGGCGCTCGGGGAGGAGGACTAGGAACATGAAGCCGATCGTCGCCGTGCCCCGGTCGCTGCCCCGGTCCGCCTCGCAGCTGGTGGACATGGCCCTGGAAGCGGTCCGCCGGGAGGGCGGCCGCTCGACCACCACCCGCCGCATAGTTCTGGAGGCCCTGGCCGGCTCCGAGGACACCGGGGTCAGCGCCGAAGACCTGGCCGAGCGCATCCGCACGTCGCATCCGTCGTTCACCACCAGCACCATCTACCGCTGCCTGGAGAAGTTCGAGGAGCTGGGCGTGGCCACCCACGCCCATCTCGGGCACGGCCCGGCGGTGTGGCGGCTCGTCGACCGGCCCCGGTGGTACCTGGTGTGCAACCGCTGCGGCGCCACCACCGACGTGGACCCTGACGTGGTGGAGATGCTGAGCAGCGGGTTGCGGCGCCGCACCGGCTTCCGGGTCGACGGCCACTTCGCCCTCACCGGGAGCTGCGCCGCCTGCGCCGGCGGGGACTGATAGCGGGCCGGCGCCGGCGCCGGCGGGGGCTCGGAGGCGGTGGAGCTCGGCCATCGGCGTGGCCGGCGGGGTACCGGCGCAGTCGCCGGGCGGGTGGGCGGCGGCGGGGGGCTCCGCCATCGGCGTGGCCGGCGGCGGCGGTGGGCTCGGCCGTCGACGTGGCCGGCGGGGTTCCGGCACAGTCGCTGGGCGGGTGGGCGAGAGGTGGATCGAACCACCTCCCGAGGGGACGATCCACCTTTCGGCCGGGGATAGGGCGCAAGGCGGGTAGCGAGAGGTGAATTGCTCCGCCAAGTGAAGGGAGGAGCCACCTTTCGGTCGCCAGCGGGACGGCAAGCGGACGACGGGCAGCGGGCGGCGGGCGTCGGTCCCGATCACCCAACGGGAGCGAATGGTGGTGCCGGCGGGAGGAGTGGCGAGAGGTG
>JAKAXG010000371.1 GCA_021827225.1 Actinomycetes bacterium
CGCCACCTACAGCACCGCCGCCCGCTCCCCGTTGGTCACCCACATCTTGGTGCCGTTGAGGACGTACTCGTCGCCGTCGAGGTCGGCCCGGCAGCGCAGCGACGCGGTGTCCGACCCGGCGTCGGGCTCCGACAGCGAGAAGGCCCCCCTTTTTTCCCCGGTGGCCATGGCCGGCAGCAGACGGGTCTTCATGTCCTGCGAGCCGTGCCGGTAGATCAGCATGGCGGTGATGGTGTGGGTGTTCAGCACCCCGGCGAGGGACATCCACCCGTAGGAGAGCTCCTCCATGAGCCGGGCGTAGGTGAACGTGTCGAGCCCCAGACCGCCGTGCTCCTCGGGGATGCGGGAGCCGAACAGACCGAACCGGCGCATCTGCTCCACCCACTCCTCGGGGAACTGGTCGGCGTGCTCCAGCGCCGAGGCGCCCGGGATGACCTCGCGCCGCACCCAGGTGCGGATGGTGGAGACCAGTTCCTCGGCGACGTCGGCGTCGACGGCCATCAGCGCGGCCCCTGGGCGTCGTCCACTTTGATGACAGTGCCGGTGACGAACTCCGAGGCGGGCGAGACCAGGTAGAGCAGGGTGCTGTCCATCTGCGCCGGGTCACCGAGCCGCTTCCTCGGGGTGTGGGCGGTGACGTCGCCCAGACGGGAGATCATGCCGTCCATCATCTCTGAGGAAAAAGCTCCGGGCGCGATGCCGTTGACGTTGATGTTGAACCGGGCCCATTCGACGGCCAGGGCCTCGGTCATCCGGTTGACTCCGGCCTTGGTAACCGAATAGAGCGCGGCGGCGCCTCCGCTGTAGTTGAAGGCACCGATCGACGAGATGTTCACGATGCGCCCGGGCGACTTGGCGGCGATCAGGCGGCGGGCCACCTCGCAGGCGAGCAGCCACGGGCCCCGCAGGTTGGTGTCGATAACCCGGTCCACCAGGTCGAGGGGCATGCGGGTGGCGTACTGGGCGTCGGGTATGCCGGCGTTGTTGACCAGGATGGTCACCGTCCCCAGCTGCTGCTCGGCGGCCTCGACGGCGGCGGTGATGGACTCGGCGTCGGTGACGTCGAGGGGCACGGCGACCGCCCGGCCGCCCCGCCCGGTGATCTCGTCCACCAGGTCCTGCAGTCGGTCGGTGCGCCGGGCGGCCACGGCCACGGCGGCGCCGGCGGCGGCCAGGGTGGCGGCGAAGCGGCGGCCGAGACCGGAGCTGGCCCCGGTTACCAGGGCCACCTGCCCGGTGAGGTCGTGGGAGGCGTAGGGCAACGGAAACTCGGCCATGGGGCCGCCACGTTAGAACCTCCCGCCGGTTCCGGTTCGGGACCTTCGGCCCTACCGGCGGGTACGCCCCTGGTGCATCCTTGGCGAGGTGGCGGAGAAGGACGCCTTCTGCGAGCGGGTGCTGCAAGCGGCTGGGGAGGCCGGCTACGCCATCGCCCCGCGCCTGGTGCCGAGCGTCACCCGGGCCATCGACGCCGCCGACCGGCGGTGGTTCGGGCTGTGCGCCCAGCTTCTCAGCCTGAGCCGGAAGGCGAACTCGGCGCTGGGCTCGGCGGATCTGGCCGCCCGCATCCGGGCCGAGGCGGAGGCCGGCCGCCGGGAGCTGATCCTGCGCTGCGGGGACAAGTGGCTGCGCCTCCGGCGGGAGCGGCTCCTCGCCGGCGGCCACATCACCGTGGAGCGCTCCTACCGCCAGCCCGGCTACCCCCCCGAGCCGAGCGATCCCACCGCCCTCGAGGAGCTGGTCTTCGAGCTGATCGCGGCGGCCGGAGCGGCCACCCCCGGCATCCCGGGATGATCGCCCCTTACACTCGGTAGCGGTGTCAGAGGACCACCTTCTCGACGAGGGATGGGCGGGGCGCCCGGGGCCGGAGACCTTCGTCCCGCTCACCTGGTCGCCGGCGCCGCTGGGCCCGCCGGGGCGCCGGCGCGGCGTGCGGTGGCTGGTCGGGGCGCTGGTGGTGGCCCTGCTGGCGACGGGCGGAGGGCTCGGCTACCTGGCGTGGCACAACGACCAGACGGCCCTCGAGTGGCGCCGCCTGAACGTGGCGCAGATCGCCCGGGCCGACCATCTGACCGCCCAGATGCGCACCGCCAACGACCGGATCGCCACCCTCAACGGTCAGGTCTCCACCCTGGACGGCCAGATCTCGTCCCTGCAGGGTCAGCTGTCGAGCGTGGCCAACCAGAAGGAGAAGGCGGTGGACCAGGCCGACGTGCTGCAGCAGCTGCTGAACGCGGCCGGCACGGTGGCCGACGACCTGCAGCAGTGCCTGACCGCCACCAACCAGTTCGACGCCGACCTCAACGCCGCCGCCGGCTCCGCCGACGTCACCCAGTTCGCCGCCCTGCAGGCCGAGGCGGCGCAGGTGAACAGCACCTGCAACCAGGCCGAGTCGGCCAACCAGCAGCTGCAGTCGGCGATACAGAACGCCCCGTGAAGCTTCTGCCGGTCGGGGCGGCGCTGCTCGTGGTGGCCTCCGCCTGCGCGCCGGCCGCCCCCGCCAGCCAGCCCACCCCGACGGTCACCGCCGCCCCCCTGGCGGCCACCCCCACGCCGAGCGGTCGGGGCGGGATCCTCGACCAGGCCCGCCGTTTCGTGTTCCGGGCCCGCAACCCGGCCTGCCTGGCCACCGGCACCGCCTTCGCGTTCGACGGCACGGTGATCACCAACCGCCACGTCGCCGCCGGGACCTCAACCCTGCAGCTGGCCACCTGGTCGGGCACCGACTTCAACGCCACCGTCGACGGCCACAGCCCGGCCTTCGACCTGGCCCGGCTGACGGCGTCGACGCCGGCGGGGACCGTCGCCCCGGCGGCCGGGACGCCCTCCCCCGCCCCCGGCACCCCGGTCTACGTGGCCGGCTACCCCGAGGGCGACCAGCTGACCGTGACCGCCGGCACCGTGACCGGCGTGACCACCGCCCCGGAGCTGGACGTCTCGGGGCCGGTGCTCGAGATCAGCGACGCCGTGCAGCCGGGCAACTCCGGCAGCCCGGTGCTCGACGGGACCGGCCGGGTGGTGGCGGTGGTGTTCGCCCTCGACACGGCCAGCGGCCACGGGCTGGCCATGCCGCTGTCCACGCTGCAGGGCTTCCTGGCGTCCTCCCCCGACGCCACCGCCCTGCCCTGCGTGTCCTAGCTAGCTAACCCTCGAGGCTCTCCACCCGGGCCTGCAGCCGGTCCACCTCGCCCCGCAGCCGGTCCACCTCGGCCTCCAGCCCGGCGGTGTACTCGTAGAGGGAACGGCCCATCCACGAGACGCTGCTGCCCAGGTCCGACACCTGGGCGGCCATGTGCAGCATGTACCAGCGCACGAAGCGGCCCACCACCGTCTTCACCATCCGGCCCCATTCGGTCGAGGAGACGGTCGGGGCGTCGGCGTTCACCCGGCCGGTCTCGTCCACCAGGTCGATGGCCCGCACCACCCGGGCGGCCGGGGTGGCCGGCAACCCCAGGTCGGCGGCCAGCCGGCGGGCCCGGGCCAGGTAGCCCGGCGCCTCCCGCTCCAGCCGGTCGGCGGCCTGCTCCAGGGCGGCGTTCGCTGCGGCGCTCATCCCGGGGACCGTATCACCGGCATGCCAGACTGCCGGGGTGCTGCGGGTCGCGCTGGACGGCGAGCCCCTCCTCGGGCGCAGGACCGGGGTGGGCAACTTCACCATGGGGCTGCTCCAGGGCCTGGCCGGGCTGGGCGGCCTGGACCTGAGCGTCTACGCCGTCACCTGGCGGATGCGCCCGGAGCTGGCCGCCCGCCTGCCGGCCGGCACCAGGCTCATCGGCCGGCCGATGCCGGCCCGGCCCATCCGGGCCCTCTGGGAGCGGCGGGTGGAGGTGCCCCTCGAGGTGTTCACCGGCCCGCTCGACGTGGTCCACGGGACCAACTTCGTCGTCCCGCCCACCTGGCGGGCGGCGCAGGTGGTGACCGTCCACGACCTGACCCCCCTGCACTTCCCGGAGATGTGCCAGCCGGAGACGCTGGTGTTCCCCGAGTTCATCCGCCGGGCGCTGCGCCGGGGGGCGTGGGTGCACACCCATTCCCGTTTCGTGGCCGACGAGGTGGTGGACGCCTTCGGCGCCGACCCGGCCAGGGTGCGGGTGGTGTGGTCGGGCATCCCCCCGCTGGCCGCGCCGGCGTCGCCGTCCCCGGACCTGCCGTTCGAGCGCTACGTCCTGGCGGTGGGCACCGTCGAGCCCCGCAAGGACTACCCCGGCCTGGTCCGGGCGTTCGACGCGCTGGCCGCCGGGCGCCCCGACGTGGGCCTGGTCATCGTCGGCGCCGACGGCTGGGGGGCGGAGCAGTTCCGGGCGGCGGTGGACCGCTCCGCCCACCGGGACCGGATCCTGCAGCTGGGCTACGTCGGCGACGCCGAGCTGACCGCCGTCCTCGAGGGGGCGGCGGTCCTGGCCTACCCGTCACGCTACGAAGGGTTCGGCTATCCCCCCCTGCAGGCCATGGCGGCCGGGGTGCCGGTCGTGACCACCGCCACCGGGTCCATCCCCGAGGTGGTCGGCGACGCCGCTCTGGTCGTCGCGCCGGGTGACTCCGATGCCCTGGCCGACGCCCTCCGGGCCCTGCTCGACGACCGCGACCGGGCCGAGCGGCTCGGGAGGGCGGGACGCGAACGGGCCGGCACTTTTTCCTGGGAAGCCTGCGCCCGGGGCATCGGCGACCTCTACCTGGCCGCGGCCCGCCGGCGGTAGCGTCTCCCTGCCCGGATGTGGAATATCGTCTGGGGAGTCGAGAGGGATGGGCATGGTCAGGGGCAGCCGGAAGCCGGGCATCGGGTGGTGGGGGCGGCGGGCGGCCGCGGCCGGGGTGGCGGCCTTCTCCTGGTTCGCTCCGGTCGGCCCTGCGGGGGCCACGGTGGCCCTGTCGGGGGCTGCCTCGTCGGGCTCGGTCACCGGCTTCGGTGACGCCCGGCCCTACGGGGCGCCGGCGCCGGACCAGCTGCGCTCCCCCACGGTGGCCATCGCCGCCACCCCCGACGGCCGGGGCTACTGGCTGATGGGGGCCGACGGCGGGGTGTTCGCCTACGGCGACGCCGGGTTCTACGGGTCCGGGGCCGGCTCCGGGGTGATGACCCCGTTCGTGGGCATGGCGGCCACCCCCGACGGGCGGGGCTACTGGCTGGTCGGCACCTTCGGCAACGTGTCCAACTTCGGTGACGCCGCCGACGAGGGCTACCCGGCGGTCAGGCCGCCGGCGCCG
>JAKAXG010000372.1:0-1266 GCA_021827225.1 Actinomycetes bacterium
CCGACCTGGACCGCAGCGGCCGGCGCCAGTGGGCCGAGCAGGAGTGCGAGAACCTGAGGCTCCGCTCCCACGGGCCGGGAGATCCCCGCAAGGCGTGGTGGAAGCTGCGCGACGCCCGCTCGCTGAAGGGTTCGGCCCGCGGCGTGGCCCAGGAGGTGGCGGCCTGGAGGGAGCGCAGGGCCCAGGAGGTAGATCAGCCGGTCCGCTCGGTGCTGCCCGATCTGGCCGTGCAGGCCATCGCCCACCGGCCCCCAGCGACGACCGGGGCGCTGATGCGGATCCGGGGACTGGAGGGTCGCCACCTGAAGCCGGCGGTGGCGGAGGAGATCATGGCGGCCGTGGAGCGGGGCAGGAAGCTGCCCGCCGTGGAGCTGTGCCTGCCCCCGGCCGACGAGGTTCCGAAGGAGCTGCGGGCCCCGGTCTCGCTGGTCATGGCCTGGATCGCCCAACTGGCTCGGGACGAGCGCATCGACGCCTCGCTGCTGGCCACCCGGAGCGACGTGGCCATGTTCCTGCGCGACGAGCCCGGGTCGCGCCTGTCGAGGGGGTGGCGGGCGGACCTGGTGGCCGAACCGATCAGGGCGCTGGTCGACGGCCGGGCCGCGCTCAGCTTCAACGGCAACGGTTCCCTGATCCTGGAGGAGCGCTCGGGGCGGCCCCTGCCGCGCGGCTGAAGCCCTCCCCTCCCGGCCGGAGCAGCACCGCCTCATCGGCGGCCAGCTCCACCCGCTCCTGCCAGCGCCGGCCCGCCCCCTCGCCGACCACGGACGTGCCCACCTCGACCACCCACCCGCCCGGGGGGAGAGCGGCCCAGGTGGCGGAGTCCCCGAAGTTGACCGCGACCACCCGCTGATCGGAACCGGACCCGGCGGCGGTAGCAGGCCCGGACCCGGCGGCGCAGCCGGTCGGGGTGGCTCCGGGCCACGACCGCCGGTAGGCCAGGGCACCGGGCCCGGACCCGAGCCACTCGAACGTCCCGGCCGTCAACGCCGGCGACGCCCGCCGGGCGGCCAGCAACCTCCGGTAGAGATTGAGGGTCGAGCCCGGGTCGGAGGACTGACCGGCGACGGTCCGGCCGGCGGCGGCCTCCGGCGGCCACGGCAGCCACGGCCGGCCCGCCCAGCCGTGGCCGGGGGAGCCGTCCCACGGCAGCGGGGCCCGGCACCCGTCGCGCCCTCCCGGGTCCACCTGGCGGCCGGGCGGGATCTCGGCGTCGGCCAGACCCAGCTCCTCGCCGGCGTAGAGGAACGGCGTGCCGCGCAGCGT
>JAKAXG010000372.1:1276-5205 GCA_021827225.1 Actinomycetes bacterium
GCAGCGTCAGTAGCAGCACCGCTGCCGCCCGGGCCCGGGCCTCGGTGCCGTAGCGGGTGCGGTGCCGGCGGTTGTCGTGGTTGGACAGGACCCACGTGGGCCAGCCGCCGGCCGCTTCTATGACCCCCGCCGCGTCGTCTATCTGGCGGCGCCACGCCCCGGCCGACCACGGGGCGTGCAGCGGGTGGAAGTTGAACGCCAGGTCCAGCTCCGGCCGCTCCGGCCGGCCGTGGTAGGAGGCGACCTGGGCGACGGTGGGCAGGACGATCTCACCGATGACCACCCGGTCGGGGGGCGGCGCCGACTTCACCACGGCCCGGATCCCGGCGACCAGGTCGTGGGTGACCGGGTAGTCGATGAGGGCGCACATGGGGATGGCGGCCAGATCGGCCGGCAGGTCGGCCAGGGCGGCGTCCTTGCCGATGTCGTGGATGACATCCATGCGGAAACCGTCCACCCCCCGCTCCAGCCAGAACCTCAGGGTGTCGGCCATGGCGGCCTGCACCTCGGGGTGGGCCCAGTTGAGGTCCGGCTGGCGGTCCAGGAACAGGTGCAGGTACCACTGGCCGCTGTCGGGGTCGTAGGTCCACGCCGGGGGGAACTCCCGCCGGCCGACACCGGGGAAGGCGGCCTTCCAGTTGTTGGGGACCCGGCCCGGCGAACCGGGTGGTCCGGTGCCACCGGCGGAGTCGGGGCGGTCATCGCGCCAGATGTACCAGTCCCGCCGGGGCTGGTGGCGCGACGAGCGGGCCTCCACGAACCAGGGGTGGGCGTCGCTGGTGTGGTTGGGCACCCAGTCGAGCACCACCTTCAGGCCCCGCTGGTGGGCCGCGCCGACCAGGGCGTCGAAGCGGTCCAGGTCGCCGAAGAGCGGGTCGATCCCGCAGTAGTCGGCGACGTCGTAGCCGAAGTCGGCCATGGGGGAGGGGAAGACCGGGGACAGCCACAGGGCGTCGACGCCCAGGTCGGCCACGTGGTCGAGATGGGCGGCGATGCCGGCCAGGTCCCCTACGCCGTCACCGGAGAGGTCGCAGAAGGAGCGCGGGTAGATCTGGTAGACGACCGCGTCGTGCCACCACCGCCTCCCCGTCACACCGCTCGGGAGCCTCAGTCGGAGCCGGTGCCGGCGGGATCCCCGGCCCCGGCCGGGCCGCCGTCCTTGGGTCGCAGGTCGACCGTGAGGGTGAGTACCCCGTCCTCCACCCGGCCCGAGGCGTCCCCGATGATGGCGTAGTCCTGGAAGTCGATGCGGGCCTGATCGACGAAGCGCTTGCGCTCCGGTCCCTCGAGCGGGGGGATGCCGCGCTGGCGGACCGCCCGGGCCCGGGCCTGGAAGCGCTTGATCATGGCGTCGATGTCTAGGTCGTCGGCGATGGCCCTACATTAGAGGTCGCCGGCGATACAATGAGCAACCTGCCACGTGCTCGTGGCTCTTCTCGACCAACGGGAGCTTTAGGGTGAAAAAGGGACGGCATCGGCGTTTCGAAGAAGCGCGTGCTCTGAAGCGGCTTACCGAAGAGAACGTGGAGCCGTGCGCCGAATGCGGTGCCGAGCCCGGCGCCGAGCACGCCAGCTGGTGCCTGGCCATGGAGGACCTGGACGAGGACGAGTTCTCCGACCCCGAGCCACACCGGGCCTGACCAGGGCCGGTTCTAGTTCAGCCCGGCGGGGCTTTCGGTCGGCGGACCACCGGGTGGGCCAGCGGCACCCGCCCCTTCTTCCGGGTTTCCAGGTAGGCGACCAGCCGGGCGTACACGACCTCGCCGGCCATGGCCCGCAGCTCCGGTCCCAGCGTTTCGTACACCGGGTGGCGACCTCTGAACGCCTCGGGCGCCTCGGTGCACCACCAGTGGAACTCCTCCCCGCCGGCACCCCAGTGGCGACGGTCCCACTGCGTCACCCGTGACGTCACCCGCCCGTCGTCCTCGGTCGTGTCCTCCCGGCGGAGCGGCAGCTGCCAGCACACGTCCGGTTTGAGCTCGAGGGGGTCCACACCCCGGCGCACCGCCGCCTGGTGCAGGGCGCAGCCGGCTCCGGCCGCGAAACCGGGCCGGTTCAAGAAGATGCAGGCGTCGTCGACCAGCCGGCTGATTCGGGTGCCGTCCGCCTCGGTGGTGACCACGCCGCCGCGCCGGCCCTCCCGGTAGAACTGCCAGTCCGCCGCCTTCAACGTGCGGGCCGCCCGCTTCACCCGGGCCACGTCGGCGTCGTCGGTGAAGTGCGCCCCGTAGGAGCAGCATCCCTGCTCCATCTCCGGCGTCGGGCCGGTGAGCACGCCCTGGCAGCCCCGGCCGTAGATGCACTCCCAGCGCGACAACAGGAAGGTGACGTCGAACATCCAGGTCCGCTGCTCGCCCGGGTCGTCGAAGGAGACCCACTCGTGGGCCTCCGGCGGCACCGCGACGTCGCCGCTCACGCCCCGGCCCCCGAACGGCCCAGCTCGATGAGCAGCTCGCCGGCCGCCACCAGTCCCTTCCAGAACTGCTCCATGACCATCCGCTCGTTGGGGGCGTGGATGCGGTCGTCGGGCAGCCCCACCCCGAGGAACAGCACCGGGGCGTCGAGGACCCTTCCGAGGGCCTCCTCGGGGCCGCTGCCGCCCTCCCTGGTGTAGAGCGGTGGTCTGCCCCAGACGGCCTCGATGGTCCGCGACAGGGCCCCCACGGCCGGGTGCCCGACCGGGGTGAGAGCGGGAGCCACGCCGCCCTCGGGGGTCACCTGCACCTCGATGCCGGCCGGGACCCTGTCGGCCAGCCACGCCCGGAACGCGGGCTCGACCTCCTCCGGACGCTGGTCGGGAACCAGCCGGAACGCCACCTTGAACCCGGCGGTGGCCGGGACGATGGTCTTGATGCCCGGGCCGCCGTAGCCGCTGTGGATGCCCACCACCTCGGCGGTGGGCCGCACCCCGACCCGCTCGAGGGGGCTGAAGCCGGCCTCGCCCTCCAGGTAGGGGACCCCGCCGGCGGCGGCGCGGAACCCGGGCTCGTCGAAGGGCTGGGAGTCCATGGACGCCTGCTCCACCGGGGAGAGGCTCCGCACCCGGTCGTAGAACCCGGGCAGCGTCACCCGGCCCCGGTCGTCGTGCAGGGCGGCCACCAGGCGCGACGCCAGAAGCGCGGCGTTCGGCACGGTGCCGCCCCACATCCCGCTGTGCAGGTCGGTGGAGGCGCTGCGCAACGCCACGTCGAACGCGACCAGGCCCCGCATCCCGACCGTGGTGGAAGGCACCTCCGGGCTGATCATCCCGGTGTCGGACACCACTATGACGTCGCAGGAGAGGCGGGCCGCCTCGCGCCGCAGCAGCGCCTCGAAGTTGGGGCTGCCGACCTCCTCCTCGCCCTCGACCAGGAACTTGAGGTTGACCGGCAGGCGGCCGCCGTCGCGGAGCAGGCCCCGCGCCGCCTCGATCTGGTAGAGCGTCTGGCCCTTGTCGTCGATGGCGCCCCGGGCCCGGCACTCCCCGTCCACGATCACCGGCTCGAACGGCGGGCTGGTCCACTCGTCGAGCGGGTCGACCGGCTGCACGTCGTGGTGGCCGTAGACGAGCACGGTGGGGGCCCCCTCGCCGGCGTGGCACCACTCGCCGTACACGGCGGGCAGGCCGGGTGTCTCCAGCACGGTCACGTTCTCCAGGCCGGCCTCGGTCATGAGGTCGGCGCACAACTCGGCGGAGCGGCGCACGTCGGTGGCGTGGGCCGGGTCGGCCGAGATGGAGGGGACCCGCAGCCACGCGAGGAGGGTGTCGACGATGCGGCCACGCTCGGCGGTGACGTAGTTCGCCAGGGCGGGATCGGGCATTCCCGAACCGTACAGCAACCGCCCCCGCGAATAGTCTGCCGGGGGTAATGAATTCTGCCCAAGGACTGGCCCGGGTGGCGGCCGTGGCCCTGTCGGCGACGCTGATCGCCGCCTGCGGATCCGCCGCC
>JAKAXG010000373.1 GCA_021827225.1 Actinomycetes bacterium
TCGGCGTTGCGGGCCCAGAGGATGGTGGGGTTCAGGGCCGTCGCCAGGCTGGCCACGGTGGTTCCCCACGACCCCGCGCCCAGCACCGTCACGTTCACCGGTCCGCTACCCCCGTGGCGATCTGCGACATTTGGTCCCACCCCCAGGCTCGATCCGACCAACATAACGCCTGGGTCGACGTGGCGTGCCCACGGTCTGGACCGTCACGGGGGCGGGGTAGGGTGGGCGTGTGGCTGACCAGGCCCAGTTCGCAGACCAGGCAATGGAGTACATGGGCTCTCTGTACAGCGCGGCCCTGCGGATGACCCGGAACCCCGCCGACGCCGAGGACCTGGTCCAGGAGACCTATCTCAAGGCCTACCGGGCCTTCGGCTCGTTCCAGGAGGGGACGAACCTGAAGGCCTGGCTGTACCGCATCCTCACCAACACCTTCATCAACTCGTACCGGGCCCGCCGCCGGCGGCCGGAGCAGACGGAGATAGATGACGTCGAGGACCTCTACCTGTACCGGCGGCTCGGCGGGCTGGAGGCGGTCACCGCCGGCCGTAGCGCTGAGGAGGAGGTGCTCGAGCACTTCACCGAGGGCGAGGTGAAGGCGGCGGTCGAGTCGCTGCCCGAGCAGTTCCGGATGGCGGTGCTGCTGGCCGACGTGGAGGGTTTCTCCTACAAGGAGATCGCCGAGATACTCGATGTTCCCATCGGAACTGTCATGAGCCGGCTGCATCGCGGAAGAAGAGCGCTCGAGAAGGCGTTGCATGATTTCGGAACGGCCAGAGGACTAGTCGGGACCGCCGGCGAATCCCCGAGTTGAGCAGGTAGGACGGACGTTGCTTGGACAACCGTCGGCTTCACCGCCCCCGGCTTCGCCGACAAGGAACCGTCGGGCCCCGGCCCGACCCGAGATGGCATCAGGCGCGAGAAGATGGACGATCAGAGATCTCAGTTCGACGTAGGGGCCCTCTACCGGGTCGGCGACTGTCAGGACGCCCTTCACACCTTGTACCACTACCTGGACGGGGAGCTGACCGACGACCGCCGCCAGGCCATCCGCAGGCACCTGGACCAATGCTCCCCGTGCCTCCACGCATTCGACTTCGAGGCCGAGTTGAAGGTGGTGATCGCCCGCTCCTGCCGGGATCAGGTCCCGGATCACCTGCGGGAGAAGATCGCCAAGGCCCTTTCGGAGGCATCCGGGCCCGACCGGGGAAACGTATAGGGGGGGAAGACTCACCGGCCCGCCAGCGTTGAGAGGTACATCATGAGCGAACGATCCCTCGGTGGACACACCATGAGCAGTTCCGAGCGGCCATCGCGGTCGTTCGGCAAGAACCGGACGTGCAGGGAGCCTGGCTGCGGGACTCGCCTGTCGATGTATAACAACGGGAAGTACTGCTACCTGCACGAGCCGATGGCGGTGCCCCGAACCCGCGGCAAGAAGATCGCCTGAGGTCTTCCCCCGGCCGGCTCGGTCCCGGGTCCCGGACCGATGTGGGGTCGCCGGCGGGGCCCCGGCAGATACCATGCCTCATGGCTAGGGAGAGCTTGCAGTGGTGGACCTGATCGCCTGGGACACGGCTCGGCAGGTCGCCAAGCGGGTGGCTCGCCAGCCGAACCCGCTCACCGAGTACGAGTGGCGATCCCTGGAGTCGGACTTCGAGGAGATGACCGCCAGGGCGGAGGACCTGGTGGCAGCGGAAACCGGGCTGCGGTCACTCGTCGGGCCGGCCCGGGCCCGGGTCGCCGACCGGTCCCAGTGGGTCGATGCCAACGTGGCGTCGTTCCAGAGGCTCCTGCGCCCGGTGCTGGCCAAGCTGGCGGCCCGGGCCGAGAGCAGCAGGTGGAACCCGGTGCCGGTACAGGTGTCGAGGCAGATGGCGGGTGCTGAGATGGGGCTGGTGCTCGGTTGGATGTCCAGCCGGGTGCTCGGCCAGTACGACCAGCTGATCATCGAGGATGAGCGGCCCGAGGACCAGGACATGGTCTACTACGTCGGGCCCAACATCGTCGCCGTGGAGCGGCGCTACGGGTTTCCCCCGAGGGAGTTCCGGCTGTGGCTGGCCCTGCACGAGGTGACCCACCGGGCCCAGTTCACCGGGGTGCCGTGGCTGAGGGGGCACTTCCTGTCGCTCATCGACCGGACCCTGGCCGGCATAGATCCCGACCCCAGGCAGTGGCTGGCCGCCCTCAAGCGCAGCGCCGACACCGTGCGCTCCGGGCGCAACCCCCTCGACGACGGGGGGCTGGTGACGCTCATCGCCGGTCCGGAACAGTACGCCGCCATCCAGGAGATCGGGGGCATGATGAGCCTCCTGGAGGGCCACGGCGACGTGACCATGGACCGGGCCGGGGCCGATCTGGTTCCCAACGCCGAGCTGTTCAGCCGCACCCTCCACGAGAGGCGCCGCCAGCGGGGGCTGGCCAAGATGCTGTCCGTTCTAATAGGCATGGACGCCAAGATGCGCCAGTACCAGCAGGGTGAGCGGTTCATCGCCGCGGTCGAGAAGTCCGGTGGTCCGGAGCTCATGGCCCGGGTGTGGGACGGCCCCGATCTGCTGCCCAGCTCCGCCGAGATCCGCAGCCCGGAGAAGTGGATCGCCCGGGTCACCGAGGAGGGCCGGCCGGCGGCGGTGGGGGGGTGACCGTGACGGCTCCCGCCGGGCCGGCCGACTGCGTCCGGACCGGACCGGACCCCGACGGCCGTCGCGTCGCCGCTTACCTGGAGAGCTGCGACTTCCCTCCGGCCGAGGCCGGCCCGGTGGACCTGGCCGTCTCCGGCGGCCCCGACTCTGTCGCGTTGATGATCCTGGCCCGGGCGGCCGGCCTGGAGGGAACCGTGTTCCATGTCGATCACGGGCTTCGGGCCGGCTCCGAGGCGGAGGGTCCGGTGGTCGGCGCCTGGGCGTCGGTGCTCGGCTTCGCTTTCGAGAGCCGCCGGGTCACGGTGGCGCCGGGACCGGACGTCGAGGCGCGCGCCCGGGAGGCCCGTTACGCCGCCCTCCCGCAGGGGGTGCTCACCGGCCACACCATGGACGACCAGGCCGAGACCGTCCTGCTGAACCTCATGAGGGGGGCGGCCCTCGACGGCCTGTCGGGCATGAGGACCGGCCGTGCTGCGGTAGCGACCCCGATCGGTTCCCTCCCGGCCGGTGCTGTCGCGGACGGTTCCCCCCGGCCCGGGCGCCCGGCCCGGACCGTCCGGCGCCCCCTGCTCGGCCTGCGGCGGGCGGACACCGCGGAGCTGTGCCGCAGGAGCGGGATCTCGCCTCTCCAGGACCCTACCAACTCCGATCCCCGGTTCCGTCGCAACCGGGTCCGCTCGGAAGTCCTGCCTCTCCTGTGCGATGTCGCCGGGCGTGACGTGGTCCCGTTGCTGGCCCGATCGGCAGCCGTGGCGGCAGCCGACGTCGAGCTGCTCGACCGCCTGGCCGCAGACCTGGATCCCCTCGATGTCAAGGCGCTGCGGGCCGCTCCCGCCGCGCTGGCCCACCGGGCGCTGCGGGCCTGGCTGCGCTCGCCCGAGGCCGGTGCCACGGCGGAGCTCCACCCGCCGTCGGCGGCCGAGGTGGCGCGGGTGATGGAGGTGGTCGACGGCAGCCGGCGGGCCTGCCAGATCTCGGGAGGCAGGAGGGTGAGCCGCCGCGCCGGCCGGCTCAGCGTGGCCGTTGCGGAGGGGTCCCGCTGATGGGGGCGGCCCGGGACTCGGGGGAAGGGGCGGCATCGACGGAGGTGGACGCCGGGGACCCGGTCCGTACCACCGGCCCGGACCGCACCGTCGGTCCGGGTCGCACCGGCAGGGGCGACGATCCGGCGGCGGGGGACCCCCACGTCGGGCGCATCATTGTTTCCGAGGCCGACCTGAAGCGTCGGGTGCGGGAACTCGGCGAGGTCATCACCGCCGACTACGCCGGGCGGCCCCCTTTGCTGGTGGGTGTGCTCAAGGGGGCGTGTTTCTTCCTCTCCGACCTGGCCCGGGCCATCGACCTGCCGGTGGAGATCGACTTCATGGCCGTGTCCTCCTACGGCAGCTCCACCCACACGAGCGGGGTGGTCCGCATCGTCATGGACCTCGACGCCGACCTCACCGACCGGCACGTGCTCATCGTCGAGGACATCGTCGACTCCGGTCTGACCCTCTCGTTCCTGCGGCGGAACCTGGCCGCCCGCAACCCGGCCTCTCTGGAGGTGTGCGCCCTGCTCGTGAAGGAGGGGCTGCAGTCCGTGGACCTGAAGCTCGCGTACGAGGGCTTCCACATCCCTCCCGAGTTCGTGATCGGCTACGGACTCGACGCGGGCGAGAGATACCGGAATCTCCCGTACCTGGCCGTATACCACGATCCGGACACCGGCGCCGCGGAAACTAGCCTGGGACGGTCATGAAGAGGCTCATCCGAAGCCGCTACGCCTACGTGGCCCTGGCCGCGCTGGTGGCGCTCGTCCTGATCCTGGCCCTGCGCGGCGGGTCGAGCCGGACCACGCTCACCCTGAGCCAGTTCGAGCACGACCTGGCGGTCCCCGGGTCAGTGGTGAAGGCCACCATCCACGACGGGACCGACACCGTCACCGGGAGGCTGCGCGACGGCACCGCTTTCACCGTCAGCTACCCGAACCGGCTGACCGAACCGCTCACATCCAAGATGCTGGCCGCCGGGACACAGGTGTCGGTGTCGCACACCCAGTCCAACGTGTGGCTGACCATCCTCGACAGCTGGGTGCCGATCCTGCTGTTCGGGGGCCTGCTCGTCTACGCCCTGATCGCCATGCAGGGTGGCGGCTCCCGCATCATGCAGTTCGGCAAGGCCCGGACCCGGGCGTCGGGTAAGGACCAGCCGAAGGTGACCTTCGCCGACGTGGCCGGTGCCGACGAGGCGGTCGCCGAGCTCCAGGAGATCAAGGAGTTCCTGGAGTCGCCGGCCCGCTTCCATGCGCTCGGCGCCAAGATCCCCAAGGGCGTCCTGCTCTTCGGCCCCCCCGGCACCGGCAAGACCCTCCTGGCCCGGGCGGTGGCCGGCGAGGCTGGGGTCCCGTTCTTCTCCATCTCCGGCTCGGACTTCGTCGAGATGTTCGTCGGGGTGGGTGCCAGCCGGGTGCGCGACCTGTTCGAGCAGGCCAAGGCCAACGCCCCCTCCATCGTCTTCATGGACGAGATCGACGCCGTCGGCCGCCATCGGGGCGCCGGCCTGGGCGGCGGTCACGAC
>JAKAXG010000374.1 GCA_021827225.1 Actinomycetes bacterium
CCACGACGACATGGTCGCCCTGGTGTCGCACGTGCCGCACCTGACCGCCGCCACCTTGATGAACCTGGCCGCCGACACCGCCCTCGAGCACGCCACCCTGCTGCGCCTGGCCGCCGGAGGGTTCCGGGACATGACCCGCATCGCCGCCGGTGAGGCCACTATCTGGCCCGACGTGTGCTCGGAGAACCGGGACGGGATCCTCGAGGTCCTCGACCGGCTCCTGGCCGCCCTGGCCGGCATCCGCCAGGTCGTGGCGACCGGCGACCGCGAGGTGCTGCTCCACACCCTGGAGCGGGCCCGCCAGGCCCGGGTCAACCTGCCGGTCGGGGTGCCGAGCACCGACGCCGCGGTCGAGGTGCGCGTCCGGGTCGCCGACCGGCCCGGCGTGCTGGCCGGCGTGACTACCCTGCTCGGCGAGATGGGCGTCAACATCTACGACCTGGAGATCGCCCACAGCGCCGAGGGGGACCGGGGCGTCCTGGTGCTCGTCATAGACGCCGCCGCCGCCGAATCGGTGCGTGCCGCCCTGCACGAGCGGGAGTACCGCTGCTCCATCCGGCCGCTGGGCCAGTGACCTCTCTCGTGGTCACCCCGGCGCCGGGCGGCCTGTCGGGACGCCTGCGGGTACCGGGCGACAAGT
The DNA here is from genome assembly GCA_021827225.1 of Actinomycetes bacterium. The sequence continues at coordinate 641 of JAKAXG010000374.1, forward strand.
CCATCTCCCACCGGGCCCTGCTCCTGGCCGCCCGGGCGGAGGGCACGTCGCCCATCACCGGGCTGTCCGGCGGGGCCGACGTGTCCGCCACCCTGCGGGCGGTCCAGGCGTTCGGGGCCGCCGTGGAGAGGGCAGCCGACGGCACGGTGCGGGTGACCGGTGCCGAACCCCACGAGCCCGAGACGGTCATCGACGTGGGCAACTCCGGCACCGGCATCAGGCTGCTGGCCGGCTGGGCGGCGGGCATCGACGGGCTCACCGTCCTGTACGGCGACGCCTCCATCGCCCGGCGCCCCATGGGGCGGGTCGTGGAGCCGCTGCGGGCCATGGGAGCGCGCATCGATGGCCGCCAGGAGGGACGGCTGCCGCCACTGGTTGTGCGGGGCGGGCGCCTCAGCGGTATCGACTACCGGCTGCCGGTGCCGAGCGCCCAGGTGAAGAGCGCCCTGCTCCTGGCCGGCCTCAGCGCCTCCGGCCCGACGACCGTGCACGAGACGGTGCCGACCCGGACCCACACGGAGCAGATGCTGGCCGCCTGCGGGGCCCGGATCGACGTGGACGGGGCATCGGTGACGGTGCATCCCGGACCGTTGCAGGCCACCCGCTTCACCGTCCCGGCCGATCCCTCGCAGGCGGCGTTCTGGGTGGTGGCCGCCTGCATCATCCCCGGCAGCGACCTGACCCTGGAGGATGTCTACGTCGGGCCCCGGCGGGCCGGGTTCGTGGAGGTGCTCCAGCGGATGGGCGCCGACGTGCAACTGGTGGACCACGACCCGGTAGCCACCGTCGCCCACATCCGGGCCCGGTACTCGCCGCTGGTGGGCACCGACGTGGGCGGGACGGAGATCCCGGCGCTGATCGACGAGATCCCGGTGCTGGCGGTGGCGGCCGCCTTCGCCCGGGGCGTCACCACCTTCCGCGACGCCGCGGAGTTGAAGGTGAAGGAGAGCGACCGCATCGCCACCATGGCCGCCGCCCTCGGCGCCGTCGGCGCCACCGTCGAGGCCCGCCCCGATGGCCTGGTCGTCACCGGCTCGGCCGGCCGCCCGCTGGCCGGCGGGCGGATCGACTCGGCGGGGGACCACCGCGTGGCCATGTCCCTGGCGGTGGCCGGCCTGGCCGCGGCGGCGCCGGTCGAGATCACAGGCTGGGAGGCGGTCGCCACCAGCTACCCGGGATTCGAGGAGGATCTACGTAGTTGCCGTCCGTCCGAGTGATAGCCATCGACGGCCCGGCCGGGTCGGGCAAGTCGACGGTGGCCCGCCGGGTCGCCGCCCGCCTCGGCCTGGACTACCTGGACACCGGGGCCATGTACCGGGCGGTGGCCTTCGAGGCCATCCGGCGCGGCGTCGACCCCGACGACCTCCCCGCCGTGGCCGCCCTGGCCCGCCAGATGGAGCTGACCGTCGAGGACCGGGTGGTGGTGAACGGCAGCGACGCCACCGTCGAGATACGCGGCCCCGAGGTGACCCGGGCGGTGAGCGTGGTCGCTGCCAACCCCGACGTCCGCCACGAGCTGGTGCTGCGCCAGCGGGAGTGGGCCGAGGCCCGGGGCGGGGGGGTGGTCGAGGGCCGCGACATCGGCACCGTGGTCTTCCCCGAGGCGGCGTTGAAGGTGTACCTGACCGCCAGCGAGGACGCCCGGGCGGAGCGGCGCTCCAAGGAGATGCTCGACCGCCAGTACGACGAGGTGGCCGCCGACCTGGCCCGCCGGGACCGCATCGACTCCACCCGGACGGCGTCGCCGCTCAGCGCCGCCGCCGACGCGGTGCGGCTCGACACCACCGAACTGAGCGCCGACCAGGTCGTCGACAGCGTCCTGGCCCTGGTCGCCGAGCGGATACCGGAGGCGAAGTGAAGAAGCAGCTCTCCCTGGCCTGGTACGCCTTCGCCCGGGGGGTGGTGGAGCTGGTGTGCCGGCTGTACTGGCGGGTGGAGATCCGCGACCGCGACAAGCTGCCCCGCTCCGGGGCGTTCGTGATCGCCCCGGTCCACCGCTCCAACATCGACACCCTCCTGGCCGGCTGCCTGACCCGCCGGCGGATCCGGTTCATGGGCAAGGACAGCCTGTGGAAGTACCGGTGGTCGGGGGCGCTGTTCAGCTCGCTCGGCGCGTTCCCGGTGCACCGCGGCACCCCCGACCGGGAGGCCCTGCGCCACTGCGAGGAGGCGGTGCGCGCCGGCGAGCCGGTCGTGCTGTTCCCTGAGGGCACCCGCCAGAGCGGGACCACGCTGCACCCGCTGTTCGAGGGGGCGGCGTTCGTGGCCGCCCGGGCCGGGGTGCCGGTGGTACCGGTCGGCATCGGCGGGAGCGAGTGGGCCATGCCGAAAGGCAGCAAGCGGATCCTGCCGGTCAAGGTGGTGATGGTCGTGGGCGACCCCATCCACCCCCCGGAGCGGGCCGAGGGCAGCCGCCTGGCCCGCCGGACGGTGACGGACATGACCGCCCAGCTCGCCGACGAGCTGCAGGGGCTGTTCGACCGGGCCCTGCGCGAGGCCGGCCGGGCCGGCTAGATCGGGAGAGCTCATCGAGCACCCCGGTACCGGGCCGGGCGGTAAGGCGCCGGCGCCGGGCCGCCTAGTGGATGAGGCCCCGCAGCGCCATCGCCGCCGACATGGCCCGGTCGTCGGGTAGGGCCTCTCCGCCGGCGGTGGGGTCGGCGCCGGGGGCCAGCCCCGCCACCGCGGCCAGCGCCGACAGCTGGCGCACCGAGTCGCGCAGCTCCCGCGGCAGCGGGAAGTACTCGTCCTCGTCCACCGCCCGGATCTCCTCCACGCCGTGGGACGGGTCGAGGTGGGCCACGACGGCCTCGACGATCTCCTCGGGGGCGGAAGCCCCGGCGATCACCCCGACCGTGCCCGACAGGTCGTCGGGCAGCTCCGCCGGGTCGTCCACCCTGAGCACGACCGGGCAGCCGGCGGCCCGGGCGGTGCGCTCGAGGGCCAGGGTGTTCGACGACGTGGCCGAGCCGATGACGATCACCGCGTCGCAGCGCTCGGCGATGGCCTTGAGCGCGGCCTGACGGTTGGTGGTGGCGAAGCACAGATCGGAGCTGCCCGGCACCCACAGGTCCGGCCAGCGCCGCTTGGCCGCCTCCAGCAGGGCCTTCCACTCGTCGACGGCCAGGGTGGTCTGGGCCAGGAAGGCCACCGGGCCCTCCGGCTCGGGCAGGGCTTCCAGCTCGTCGAGGTGCTCGATGCGATGTACCGCCCCGGGCGCCACCGCCGCGGTGCCGATCGCCTCCTGGTGCCCCTCGTGGCCCACGTAGACGATGTCGTAGCCCTTCTTGGCCCGCATCTTCACCTCGTGATGGACCTTGCGCACCAGCGGGCACACCGCGTTTACCACCGCCCCGCCCCGGGCCTGGGCGGCCTGCACCAGCTCCGGCGGGGAGCCGTGAGCCGACAGCATCAGGGGGGCGCCCTCGGGTACCTGGTCGAGGTCGTCGACGAACACGACGCCCATCTCCTTGAAGCGGTCCACGACCACCTGGTTGTGGACGATCTCGTGGTAGCAGTACACGGGCGGCTCGAACACCCGGGTCATCCAGGCCAGCGACTTGATAGCCATCTCGACGCCCGCGCAGAAGCCCCTGGGGGAGGCCAGCAGCACCCGCTCGACTTTTTCCATCGGTTCGAGGGTACCGGCAGAGGGTTGCCGGGGGCGCTCAGTAGTTCCTTACGAACAACTGGGTCAGCTGGACGGTTCCGTTGTTGACGTACACGCCGGCGCCGGCCGCCCCGCCCCAGGGGGCCAGGATGTTCTCCCGGTGGCCCCAGCAGCCCGGGGAGCCGGCGGTCGGGCAGTCGATGTTGGGGCTGCCCGGGCCGTCGTCGTACATCCAGCCGAAGTCGGCGGCGAGGGGGGTGGGGTCGCCCCAGGCGATGTTGGATCCCCAGCTGTAGCCGGCCGGGCCGGTCGGGTCGAGGCCGGCCGCGGCTCCCGCCGCGGCCAGGGTGTCGAGCGCCGGGTTCTCGGGCAGGGCCGGCAGGCCCCGGCTGGTGCGCTCGGCGTCGGCCACGGCCACCAGCTGGGCCGTGGTACCGAGCGAGTAGAAGTTCGCCGGCAGGGACAGGGGGCCGAGACCCTCCCCGGCCCGGGCCCGGTTGATGTCGGCCAGGGCGGCGGCGTTGCAGGCTGCGATGTCCGGGTTGGGCACCCAGCAGGCGTCCATCTGGGCCTGGGACGGGGCTACCGAGGCGGCCGGGTTCTGGCCGGCCGGCAGGACGGTCACCGCGGCGGGGGCGACGGTGTTGACGATGGGAGCCGCCGGGGAGGGCGCGGCGGGGGCGCCCAGGCTGGCGACCTGGCCCAGGTTGTCGGGGATCCAGTAGCCGGAACCGACGGCCATGACCCCGACCGACGCCGCCCCCCCGGCGGCGTTGAAGCCGACCGCCGAGCCGTGGAAGCCGGCGTCGCCGAAGCTGAAGATGCCGCCGTCGGAGGCGACCAGCCAGTACCCCTGCCCGTCGGGGGTGGAGGCCATGCCGACCACCGGCTTGGCCAGGGCCATACCCCCGGTGGAGCCGTAGTAGCCGGCGTCGCCGAAGGC
>JAKAXG010000375.1 GCA_021827225.1 Actinomycetes bacterium
GATCTGGTGGTCAGGCAGCGGACAACGGCCCCGGCGTCGGCCGCCGGAGGCCACCGCCGGTGCACATCGGCCATCTGCTGCGCCCTGACCGGGTCAGGGTGGCTGCCGGCGACGTGGCGCGGCGCCGCCCCCCCGGCATCCCCGGCCGGCGCCGCGAACGCGTCGCACCAGCCGCCGAACCAGTTGGCGACCGCCGCGACCACCACCTGCAGGCGGGCGTCGAGGTTGGGGACCGGGGCGGCGTCGATGGCGGCGCCCACCGCCACCACCAGCTGCTCGCGCTCCCGGTGTCTCTCGTCCCGGCTGGCCGCGCCGGTCCGCTCGAGGGCCTCCGCCGCCAGCCGGCACAGCCCGCCGAGAAGGCGCAGGTCCGCGGGGGTGAAGTCGCGGCTGTGGGTGAAGGTGACGTTGAGGGCCCCCGACGCCGGCTGCCCGGCGCCGGCCAGGGGTACGCACACGAAGCTGAGGTCGCTCAGGACGGGCGCGTCGCGTAGCAGCGGGTAGCGCAGCTCCAGCTCCGACGGGGTGCGCACGGCGATGGGCCGGCCGGTGCGGATGGCCTCGCTGGCCGGCAGGTCGTCGGCCAGCGAGGAGTAGCGCCAGTGGTCGGCCACCGCGGCGCCCATGCCGATGGAGTCCACCACCTCCACCGTGTCGCTGTCGGCGACGCGCATGCTGAGCGAGGCGGAGCTGGCGCCGAGCGACTCGACCGCCTCGGCGAGGAGCAGCTCGATCACCGTGCGGGCGTCCGCCGCCCGGCCCAGCTCGCCGGCGACGCGTTCGATCTCCTCGCCGGCCCGCGGGGACAGGGGTGTCGCGCCGCCCGCCGGCGGCTCGTCCTCGGAGGCGACGGTGGAAAAAGGTGAGGGCTGCGGCGGCTGCCCGCCCACCTGCCGCTCCACCTCCTCGGCGTACCAGGCCCGGAAGGCCCGTAGCTCCTGCGAGGGGGCGAGCGCCAGAAGGTCGCCGCGCTCGCAGTACCGGGCCACCTCGTCGAGCAGCCGGTTCAGCCGGTGGAGGGAGGCCGCCGCCCCGGGGGGCAGGAGCAGGTCCACGTCGAGCAGCCGGTCGCCCCGCTGCAGCGCCAGGCGCAGGGCGTCCTGACCGGACCGGCGCAGCTCCGGATAGCGGTCCACGATCTCGGTGGCGGCCGTCACCAGCCCGGCGGCCGGGGGCGGGACGCCCCCGGCCAGGTCCATCATCTGGAACTCCCGCAGGAGGGTCTCGAGGTTCATCGCCGACTCGAGGGCCAGCCGGACCGGCACCGCCACCAGCCGGGCCGGCTGGCTCGGGCGCGACCGGCGGGCGCTCCCCCCGACCGGGCGGACCGCCGGCGGCCGGCTCGGCGGGGGTGCCACCGCCGGGGAGGGGGAGGGCCGCAGGTCCGCCCACACCACCTTCCCCTCTCCCGAGGCCAGCGGCGAGGAGCCCCACGACGAGGTCAGGCGCTCCACCAGCTGCAGGCCCCGGCCGGTGGTGGCCCCCGTGTTCAACAGCTCCTCGAGGGCGTCGAGGTCGGCGTCACCGCTCAGGAGGGACGGGCCGGCGTCGGGCGGCGGGGCCACGACCGGCGGGCGGACGGGAGCCGGTGACCCGTCGCGGACCTCGACCCGGAGCCCGTCGGCCAGCCGCTCCACGGTCACCTCGAGATCGGTGCGGGCGTGCAGGACGGCGTTGGTGACCAGCTCCGAGACGACCAGCGCCAGGTCGGCCGACAGGTCCGCCAGACCCCAGGAGTCAGCCAGCTCGGAGGCCAGCCGGCGAGCGGCTGACGCGCTCTCCGGAGACGGCGTCAGCAGCAGGCGGCGTGAGTGCTCGTCCGCGCCCACGGCGTCACCATAGACAACAGCGGCGATATACACATCGGAGCGGGTATCACCGCGGTGCCCGGCAAGGAGGACGAACGTTTGCGAGCTGCCCTGTATGAGACGACCGGAACGGCCCGCGCCGTGCTGCGCGTGGACGACACCGACCGGCCGGAGCCGGGTCCCGGCCAGGTCCGGGTCAAGGTCTCGCTGTCGGGTGTCAACCCCACCGACGTCAAGTCCCGGGCCGGGCTGACGCCACGTCCCATCGACGGCTTCCAGGTGCCCCATCAGGACGGCACCGGCGTCATCGACGCCGTCGGTGACGGGGTGGCGCCGGAGCGGATCGGCGAGCGGGTGTGGTTGTGGATGGCTGCGGTGGGCAAGTGGGGCACGGCGGCGGAATGGAGCGTGGTCCCCGCCGAGCAGGCGGTCCGGCTGCCCGACCCGGCTTCCGACGGGCTGGGTGCCTGCCTGGGCGTGCCGGCCATGACCGCCCACCGCTGCCTGTTCGCCGACGGCCCCCTCGACGGGGCGGCCGTGCTCGTCGCCGGCGGGGCCGGGGCGGTCGGGCACTTCGCCATCCAGCTGGCCCGCCGGGCCGGGGCCCGGGTGGCCACCACCGTGAGCAGCCCGGAGAAGGCGGAGCTGGCCCGGGCGGCCGGCGCCGACCTGGTCGTCAACTACCGCGACGCCGACGCGCTGTCCCGGCTGCGGGACTTCTCCGGGGTCATGGACCGCATCGTGGAGGTCAACCTGCCGGCCAACCTGGACCTGGACCTGGCCCTGTCAGGACCGTCCACCACCGTGGTCACCTACGCGGCCACCGCCGACGACCCGACCCTCCCGGTGCGCAGGTGCATGTCCGCCAACGTGACCCTGCGCTTCATCCTCCTCTACGGGGTGCCCCGCCCGGCCCTGCTCACCGCCGCCCGGGACGTGACGGCGGCGGTGGCCGCCGGCGATCTGACGGAGCTACCGCTCCGCTTCTTCCCCCTCCGCGACGTGGTGGCCGCCCACGAGGCGGTGGAGGCCGGCGCCGTCGGCAAGGTGGTCGTCGAGCCCTGAGCGGCTCAGCGCCCGGGGCGCAGCCCCCCGTCGAGCAGGACGATCTGGCCGGTCAGGTAGCCGTTGCGGAGCATGGCCAGGGCCAGGTCGGCCACCTCCTCCGGGGTCCCGTACCGGCCCACGGGTAGGGGCGGCTCCCCCGGCGGGGTGGGCAGCATGGCCGTGCGCTCGATGAGCGCCGGGGCGATGGCGTTGACCGTCACCCCCCGGCCGGCGAAGCGCGACGCCAGCCAGCCGACCAGGCCGTGCAGCGCCGCCTTGGACGACGCGTAGTGGGGGCCGACCACGCCGCCGGTGACGGCCGCCACCGAGGAGGTGAAGAGGATGCGGCCGAAACCCCGGCCGGCCATCTGCGGGGCCAGCCGCTGGGCCAGGAGGAAGGGGGCGTCCACGTTGACCGCGTAGGTGCGCCGCCACAGGTCGGCGTCGATCTCGTCCAGGCCGGCCCGCCGACCCAGGCCGGCGTTGGGCAGCAGCAGGTCCACCGGGCCCAGCCGCTCCTCCACCCGGTCCAGGGCCTCCAAGGCGGTGGCCGGCTCGGTCAGGTCGGCGGAGAAGGTGACGGCGTCGCCGCCGCCGGCGGCGACCCGGTCCCGGAGGGCCTCGGCCCGGTCGCGGCCGTGGCCGTAGCCGATGGCCACCCGGGCCCCGGCCCCGGCCAGGGCCTCCACCAGAGCGGCGCCGATGCCGCCCGATCCGCCGGTGACCATGGCCACCCGGCCCGTCAGCGGCTGCGAAGTGCTGTCCGACATGCCACCGGGGCTACCCAGCCGGGAACGGGCTGACCCGCTCTGACCGGCCGGCCGGCCGTACCGGGGCCGGGAGCCGTTTCCGCCGGTAATTCGGCGGCGCAAAGGGAATATCCACAAGTGACACCGGGCGGCCCCCCGATCACCGCCTGAGGCATGTCACTGCCCGTGCCTGCTTCGGCGCGGGCGCGAACGGATGATCCCCCAGGATGACCAGTTGCTGAGACGATTCAGAAAAGCCATCACCCCACTGGGCGCCGGCGTGGCGGCCGCCGTGGTCGGCGCGCTGCTCATGGCGGCGGCCGGGGCCATGGCCGGCCGCCTGCCGTGGGCCACCAACTCGGTCCTGATCGGCGCCGGCCTGGGCGCCGCGGTGTTCGCCGCGGCCGTCGTCGCCATGGTGTGGAAGCGCCGGTTCCGCCGGCTGGTCGCCCTGGTGGCGGCGGCTGCGGCGGCCGCCGCCGCGGTGGCCGGCATCGGCGCCAGGGACGTGACGGCCATGGCCGCCGGCGTCCAGGTCAGTTGCGCCGCCGGCCTGGGCCGCTGCGTCCCCACGGGCCGGTCCACCATGCCGCTGCTGTTGAACGACGGGCCGGTGCAGACCCACCCGGTGATCCGGGTGATCACCTGGGGGATCACGGACCGGGAGCGGGCCATCGTGCTCAAGACCGAACGCGCCGCCCCGGCGCTCGGCCAACCCCTGCTGCGGTCCGCTTACGGCGTCCAGCCGGCCACCGACGGGGGGTTCTGGACGGCGCCGGGCGATCCCCAGCAGTGGCTGCGCAGCCGCCACCAGGCCGCCCTTTCTCCCCTTGACCTGTCCCGGCTGATACAGCAGGCCGGCAAAGCCGAGCACTGGCCGGACACCCCCGACACCCAGTACTGGCTGGCCACCGGGCTCACCGCCGCCCAGATGGGGCTGGGGCCCAACGCCTGCGCCGACCACGTGCACGTCCCCGGCGTGAGGGGTTCGGTCAACCGGTTGCCGTTCGGCAGCTGCACCCTGCCCGCCGGTCGCCCCGATCCGCCCCAACAGGTCAGCTGCCGGCCGGTGGCCGTGGTACGCCCGGCCATGCACGCCCCCTCCACCATCGAGGCCGGCATCGAGACCTTCATCGGCCACGAGTTCGCCGAGGCGGCCACCGACCCGTCGAAGGGCTGGGCTCTCCTGGTGGCGTCACGCTGCCACGGAGACGCCCTGCTGGAGATCGCCGACGTGTGCGAGCCGGACGGCAGCTTCATATCCGCCCCGGCCTGGGACACGCCGGCGGGATGGCAGCCGTCGCTGCTGGAGCCGGCCAGGGACGGCCGGCCGGCCCGCTGCGTGGACCCGGCCCGTCCCTGACCCCGGGCCGCCCGCCGCTCAGATACCGACGATCGAGGGGAGGAGGTAGAGGCCGAAGCCCATGACCACCAGGCACAGCCCGGTCACCGCCACCCGGTAGGCGCCGCGCATCCGGTGCTCGGCCGGCAGCGCCCGGGCCTCGAGCAGGAGCAGGAAGCCCAGCACCACCGGCAGCAGCAGGGCGTTCATGACCTCCACGTCTACCGCCAGGCCCACCAGGTCG
>JAKAXG010000376.1 GCA_021827225.1 Actinomycetes bacterium
GACGCCCACCACCCGGACCCGAGCGTGGCCTTCGCCCTGTCCCGCCTGGCCGAGGGCCCGACCACGCCGACGCCCATCGGGGTGTTCAGGGCCGTCGAGCGAGCGGACTACGGCAGCCTGGTCAACCACCAGCTGGCGGCCGCCGCCGAAGCCAAGGGACCCGGGGACCTGGCCGCGCTCCTGGCCTCGGGGTCGACCTGGACCGTCGGCTGAGCGCCTGATCGAAGCGGAAGGACCCGGTCGGTCGCACAGACCGGCCGGGTCCTTTCGCGCCAGTCCTGTTCGGGGCACCACAGCGCAGCAGGGCCGCCACCGTGCGGTGACGATGGCGGCCCCGGCATCCGGGCGGGCTGAGGAGGCGCCAACCCGAAAACTGATCTCGGCACCAGATACTGGCCCACTAAGCCGAGAAGTTGCTGAGAGGTTACTGAGAAGAACCGGAAAAAGGAAGGGCGCCGCTCAGCCGAGCAGCTCCCGGACGACCATGCCGGTACGCGGCTTGGGCCAGAAGAAGGTGGTCTTCGGAGGCATCCGTACCCCGCCCCGGCTGATGGCGGCTATCTGGGCCACCGTCGCCGGTCGCAACAGGACGGCGGCGCTGGCGGAGCGGCCCGCCACCGCCGCTGCGCAGTTGTCCCAGCCGTGCTGGTAGAGCACCTGGTGCGCCGGCAGGTCGGCCCGGGCCACGTCCAGGCGGCTGCTGTCGAGGTCGTGCGTGGCCGCCTCGCTGACCGCGGCGCGGGGCCGGGCCAGCCACACCTGGTCCGGGGTGAGCACGGCCAGGGCCCCGGCGTCGTCCATGCGCTCCAGGATGGTGCGGTCCACCGGGCCGGTCGGGGTCACGTCGAACCACTTGCCGAGGGCCTCGGCCAGGTCGAACCCGGCCGGCAGGCCGACCATCAACCGGTGGATGGCCTGCACGGTGAGCTGCTCGTCGCTGAGCTCCACCACCAGGGTCATCACCGCGTCGTCGTCGACCGCCGCCGCCCCGGCGGCGGCCCGCTCCGCCCGGTAGTTGAGGGCCGTCTCGAACCGGTGGTGGCCGTCGGCGATCAGCACCGGCTGGCTCTCCACCGCCGCCCGGATGGCGGCCAGCCGTTCCGGTTCGGAGATGGGCCACAGCTCGTGCACGATGCCGTCCTCGTCGGTGGCCCGCTCCAGGGGATGGGCGGGAACGGCGATATGACCGCTCAGGCCGGTGCCCGGGGAGAGGCCCCAGATGGGTGACAGGTTCGCCCGGGTGGCCCGGAGGAGCTCGAGCCGGTCGGTCTTGGCCTTGGGGGTGGTCTCCTCGTGCGGCAGGATCCCCTCGCCCGGCGGCTCCAGCCCCAGGGCGCCGATGACCCCCACCGTGGACGCCGCCCGGCCGGCCGGATCGGTGTAGGACATGCGGTAGCCGTAGAAGCACGCAGCGGCGTCACGGTGCAGGACGCCCCCGTCCCGCCAGGCGTCGAGGAGCATCCGGGCCCGTTCGTAGCGGTCACCGGTGCCGGGACGCCCGTCCTCCTGGGGCAGCTCCAGGCGGACGATGTTCGACGGGCTACGGGCCTCCAGAGCCTGGCGCTGACTCTCGGAGATGACATCGTAGGGGGGGCACACGACGTCGTCGAGCGAGCGAATGTGCGACGGGGAGTATCGCAGTCCGGGGAAGGGTTCGAATCGGGGCACGGTCATTGCGTAGCAGATGGGCGGGGGCCGGGCTGCTGGCAGGAGCCCAGGGGTACCAGCGGTGGCTGTGGGTAGCAGACTGGGCGTCATGCTCTGGGTGTTCGATCTCGACGGAGTCGTCTGGCTGGCCGGGCAGGCCATCCCCGGAGCGGCCGGGGCGGTGGACCGGCTGCGCCGCCGGGGTGACCGGGTGGTGTTCGTGACCAACAACTCGGGGCCGACCGTCTCGCAGTACGTGGCCCGCCTGGGGCGGGCCGGCATCGAGGTGGCCCCCGACGAGCTGGCCACCTCCTCGCAGGCGGCCGCCTCCCTGGTGAAGCCCGGAACCCGCGTCGCCTACGTCGGCGGGGACGGCGTCGGGGAGGCGCTGGAGGCCCGCGGCGCCGAGATCGTCGCCGCCGACAACGATCCCGACGCGGTGGTCGTCGGTCGCAGCCTCGAGATCGACTTCGCCACCCTGGCGGCGGCCGCCCGGGCCATCCGGGACGGCGCCCGCTTCGTCGCCACCAACACCGATGCCACCTTCCCGACCCCGACCGGGCCCGAGCCGGGCGCGGGAGCCCTGATCGCCTATCTGGAGGTGGGATCCGGGCGCCGGGCGGAGGTCGCCGGCAAGCCGGAGGCGGCCATGGCGGACCTGGTCCGCGGCCGTTACGGCCAGCCCGACCTGGTGGTAGGCGACCGGGCCGAGACCGACGGGGCGTTCGCCCAGCGCATCGGCGCCCCCTTCGCCCTGGTGCTCACCGGGGTCACCAGCCGCGCCGATCTGCCCGTCAGCCCGCCTCCGGCGCTGGTCGAGGAGGACCTGGCGACGGTGGTCGAACGGCGCCTGGCCACCCTCGGGGACTAGTCACGGCAGGTTATGATGAAGCATGGCACGCGATGACAGGTTGAAGAAGGTTCAGGGCGTCGGAGCCGACTTCTTGGAGACGGCCCGGGCTCGCGCCGAGGAGTTCCTGCGGGAACTCTCCCGCGCCGGCGGGGACACCCAGGAACGGGCGCAGGGCGCCCTGGACGACCTGGTCGAGGGTGGCCGCAAGGGGACCGAGCAGCTGGTGAGTGTCATCCGCCGGGAGATCACCACCCAGCTCAGCCTGCTGGGTCTGGCCACCAAGGACGACCTGGCTGAGCTGGAACGACGCCTGTCCAGCCGGGTCACCGCCGCCGAGACCACCGCGGCGCGCAGTGCGGCGGAGAGCAACGTGGCCAAGACCGCGGCGCGCTCCGCCCGCGCCAGCGGCGCCACCACCCCGGCCCCCGCCACCTCCGGCACGGCCCGGCGCACCGCCGCCCGCAAGACCGCCGAAGCCGCCAAGACGACCGCGGAGAAGACCGGGGTCGCCAAGACCGCCGCCCGCAAGAGCCCCGCCAAGAAGGCCGCCGCCACCAAGAAGCCGGCGGGCTAGACACCCGGGCCCGCCAGGTGAGGCGCCGCCTCGACGCCGAGCTGGTCCGCCGGCGGCTGGCCGACAGCCGGGCCCAGGCGGCCCGGCTCATCGAGTCGGGACAGGTTCTCGTCGGCGGGGCCCCCGCCGACAAACCGGCCCGGCTGGTCTCGCCGGACGAGCCGCTGCGCCTGGCCGGCCCGCCCCCCCGTTACGTCAGCCGGGGCGGCGACAAGCTGGAGGCCGCCCTCCGGTACTTCGCTATCCCCGTCACCGGGCGGGCCGCCCTCGACGCCGGCGCCTCCACCGGAGGCTTCACCGACTGCCTGCTGCAGGCCGGCGCGTCGGGGGTGGTGGCGGTGGACGTGGGCCGCGGCCAGCTGCACGAGAGGCTCCGGCGCGATCCCCGCGTGGAGGTCCACGAGCGGACCGATATCAGGGCCTTCTCGGCCACTTGCGCCGCCCGTTTCGATCTGGTGGTGGCCGACCTGTCGTTCATCTCCCTGCGTACGGTGGCCGATGCCCTCACCGCCCTGGCCGCGCCCGGGGCGGATCTGGTCGTCCTGATCAAGCCCCAGTTCGAGGCGGGAAGAGCCGAGGCCTCCCGGGGCCGGGGGGTGATCCGGGACCCGGCGGTGTGGCGACGGGCGGTCGAGGACTCGATTACCGCGCTGGAGTCGTCGGGAGCGGCCAATATGGGGGTCATGGTCTCGCCGTTGCGCGGCGCCGACGGCAACGTCGAGTTTCTCGCCTACTTCAACGTCGGAGGTTCGGGCACCGTCGCGCCGCGCCCCGACGCGTCGGTCGACGCCGCTCTGGCGGCCGCCGGCGCCGCCGCCAGCCGGGGTGGGGACTGACCGGTGGCCAACATCGGATTCGTGGTCCACACCCAGCGGGAAGGGGCCAGGCTGCTGGCCAAGGAGACCGCGGAGTGGTTGGAGGAGCAGGGACACCGGGCCGTCATCCTGCCCCCCGAGGGCGCCGACGGGGCCTCCATGGCGCCGCCCCTCGACGAGCAGCTGGACCTGGCGGTGAGCCTGGGCGGTGACGGCACCATGCTGCGCACCGTGGATCTGGTGTGCGGCCAGGCCGTGCCGGTGCTGGGGGTGAACCTCGGGCATCTGGGCTACCTGACGGTCGTCGAGCCGTCCGGCCTCCGGCCGGCCCTCAGCCGGTTCCTGGCCGGCGACTACCGGGTGGAAGCCCGCATGACCCTCGACATCACCGTCACCGGGGCGGGCGACGGCTCCACCGGCGAGCCTCCGGTGGTCGACCGCAGCGCCCTCAACGACGTGGTCCTCCAGCGCCGGGAGGTGGGCCACACCATGCATACCGAGGTGGCGGTCAACGACATCCCGTTCCTGTCGTTCGCGTCGGACTCGCTGATCCTGGCCACCCCCACCGGCTCCACCGCCTACAACCTCTCGGCGAGAGGCCCGATCGTCTCGCCCCACGCCCGGGTGTCGATCCTCACGCCCGTCGCCCCCCACATGCTCTTCGACCGGTCGCTGGTGCTCGACGCCGACGAGGCGGTGTCGATAACCGTCACCGGGGAGCATCCCGCCGACCTGGTGGTCGACGGGTGGCTGGCCGCCACCGTGGTCCCCGGCCAGACGGTGCACTGCCGGGAGGGGCACCGCGACGCCCTGCTCGTCACCTTCCGCGAGCGGGACTTCCACCGGATCCTCAAGTCCAAGTTCAACCTCAAGGACCGCTGAGCGGATGCTCCTGGAGCTGCGGGTATCCCAGCTCGGCGTCATCGAAGACCTCACCGTGGTCCTGGGCCCGGGTCTGACCGCCCTCACCGGCGAGACCGGCGCCGGCAAGACGCTCATCGTCGACGCCATCCAACTCCTCACCGGGGGAACGGCCGACCCGTCGCTGGTCAGGCCGGGCGCCGCCGAGGCGCTCGTGGAGGGCCGGTTCACCCGTCCGCCGACCGGCGACGGCGACGGCGACGGCGGCGGCGGCGACGAGGTCATCCTCACCCGGGTCGTCCCGGCCGGGGGGCGCAGCCGCTGCTACATCGACGGCCGGATGGTCTCGGCGGCCCAGCTCGCCGAGACGGGCCGGCGGCTGGTCGACATCCACGGCCAGCACGCCTCGCAGTCGCTGCTGTCGGCCGCCACC
>JAKAXG010000377.1 GCA_021827225.1 Actinomycetes bacterium
GATCTGATCTCTGCGCCCATCGAGTGGGCGTCCGAATAGCTGCGCCCCTCGGGTGGGCGCCGGAACGAAGGTCAGGACGCCCGGGCCCCGCTGCGGGCGAACACCTCCACCATGTTCTTGCAGAACGCCGGCAGATCGTCGGGCTTGCGGCTCGACACGATGGTGTTGGGGCCGGATGTGCAGACGTGCACCTCCTCGTCCACCCAGGTTCCACCGGCGTTGCGGATGTCGGTCTGCAGGCTGGGCCAGGACGTGAGCGTCCGGCCCCGGACCACCCCGGCCTCGACCATGACCCACGAGCCGTGGCAGATGACCGCGATCGGCTTGCCGGCCTCGACGAACTCCTTCACCAGCGATACCGCCGCCGGATCGGTGCGCACCTGATCGCCGTTGGCCACCCCGCCGGGAAGGACCAGGGCGTCGAACTCCGCCGCCGAGGCCTCCCGGGTGGCCCGGTCAACCGGGTAGCTGTCGGCCTTGTCCAGGTGATTGAACGCCTGGGCCTGGCCCGGTTCGCGCGCCAGGAGCTCGGGGCTGCCCCCGGCGTCCCTGACGGCCTGCCAGGGCGTGGCCAGCTCCGCCTGCTCGATCCCCTCGTTGGACACGATGAACGCAACCCGGACGCTGTTCAACTCGTCAGCCATATCACTCTCCCTACTGGTTGCCCTTGGCCCTGTTGGCTACCCGGCGGCGCTGAAGGGCAAACGGCGGCCCTGGGGAGGGTTGGCGAGGGGAGTTTTCGGGTACTGACACCAATTGCCCGGTCATGGCAATCGGGCGGTCCGTACCCTTACGCCAGCGGCTTCATGCCAGCCCCGGACCGGGCGGCATCAGGTGGTGTCGCCGGAGATCCGGGTCGTCACCCGACCCAGGCCACCGAACTCGGCGACCAGGTCCTGGCCCGGAGCGACGGCCACCATGGGGCCCAGCGCCCCCGTCATGATGACGTCCCCGGCCCGCAGCGGCACCCCCCGCCGGCACAAGGTGTCGGCCAGCCACCGGGCGGCGTGGAGGGGGTTGCCCAGGCAGGCCGACCCGTCCCCGGTCGAGACCTCGCGTGCATCGAGGGTCATTCGCATGGGGACGGTGCGGGCGTCGAAGGCGGACAGCGGAACCGGGCGGCTACCCACGACGTACAGCCCGCAACTGGCGTTGTCAGCGACAGTGTCGACGATGCTGATATCCCAGTCCTGGATACGGCTGTCGACGATTTCCAGCGCCGGCAAGGCAAAAGCCACCGCACGGATCACCTCGGCGAACCCGTGCGGGGCGGCGTCGAGGTCCCGCTCGAGGACCAGGGCCACCTCCGCCTCGGCCCGGGGCTGGATGAGGCGGCCGGCGTCTATCTCGACCCCGTCTCCGTACTCGGTGTCGGCGAACAGCGTGCCGAAGTCGGGCTGGTCCACTCCCACCTGCTGCTGCACCGCCTTGGAGGTCACACCGATCTTGCGGCCCGACACCCGCCGGCCGGCCTCGATCCAACGGTCGGTGTTCATCTGCTGCACCGCGTAGCCGGCGTCGATGTCCTGGCTCGTCCCGAGCTGGTCGCGCACCGGGGCTATCGGAACCCGGCTCTCCTCGGCCTTCCAGAGGGCCTCAGCGGCCTGCTCGATGAGGTCCTGAGCGACGGTCACTTCGCCTTCCTTTCACCAGCCACGCAACCACATTAGAGGGCCGGCATCCGGCGCCACCCCGTCCGAATATGCCAAAGAGTGACATAATCTCCGGAACCAGGGAGGGTAGAGGTCACTGAGATGGCATCAGACATTCGGCCTTCGAGCTGGAATCCCAGCCCGGCCGCGGGGACCCACCGCAGCCTGACTCAGTGGGCCCGCGTGGTGGCCGATCTGGCCCACTCGGCCGTCACGGTGGACGAAGCCCTCGAGTGGACCCTCAGCCTGGTGTGCGAGCACACTGGCTGGCCCCTCGGGCATGTGTTCCTGCGGGACGAGGAATCGGGCTCGATGATCTCGTCGGAGATATGGTCCGATTCGGACCCGGAGCGGCACCGCCCCCTGGTGGAGGCGTCCCGGGGACTGGTCATCAGGCCGGGCCATACACTGCCCGGGCTCATTGTCGATGAGGGCGACGCGGTCTGGCTGGACTGCGTCCGGGAGCAGAGCGACCTGCTGCGCGGCGAGGCGGCCGAGCGCAGCGGGCTGGTCGCCGCCACCGGCTACCCGATCACCGGGTTCCGCCGGATCGAGGGGATCATGGAGTTCTTCCTCCATGAGCCCGCCCCGCCGGAGCCCGAACTGGCCGACCTCATGTTCCTCATCGGCGCCCACCTGGGCGGGGTGATCGAGCGCTCCCGCAGCGAATCGGCGCTGGCCCATTCCGAGAACCGCTTCCGCTCCCTCATCGAGCAGGCACCCGACGCGGTGTTCGCGGTGGACCTCTGCGGCCGGATCCAGGTGGTCAACGCCGAGGCGGAGCGGCTGACGGGCTACCACCGCAGGGAACTGCTCGGTTCGAGTATCGACAAGGTCGTCCCCGACGAGATCCGGATGCGGCACGAGTCGTACCGGGACGCCTACGGCGCCGAGCCCCGCCGGCGGCCGATGGGGGCCGGCCGGGAGTTGACGCTGCGCCGCAAGGACTCCTCCACCGTCCCGGTCGACATCAGCCTCTCCCCCATCGACGAAGCCGGTTCCGGGCTGGTCGTCGCGGTGGTCCGGGACCTGACCGACAGGCGCCTGGCCGACGAGGCCGTCCGCCAGAGCGAGGCCCGGCTGGCCGAGGCCCAGCGGATAGCCCACATCGGGTCGTGGAGCTGGGAGCCGGCCACCGACGAGCTCATCTGGTCGGCGGAGATGCGCCGCATCCACGGGCTGGTGGGTGGGGACGGTCCGGTCGGAGAAGCGGACGTGTCCCTCCTCGTCCATCCCGACGACCGGGCCATGCTGGCCGCGGACCTGCACAGGACGCTGGACACGCTGGAGCCCTTCGACGACGAGTACCGCATCGTGCAGCCCACCGGGGACGTGAGGTGGCTGCACAGCCGGGGCTACGTCACCGAGCAGTCCGACGGCGGGGCGGTGCGGGTGGGCGGCTTCTGCCAGGACATCACCGACCAGAAGCGGACCGAGGAGGGCCGCAGGCTGGCCGCGGATGAACTGGCCGACCATCACCGGACCCTCGAGCGGATCGCCCGCGGCGAACCGCTGGAGAGGATCCTGAGCGGCGTCTGCTCCGACGTGGAGAAGCGCTATCCCGACGCGCTGTGCTCGGTCCTGCTCGTCGACGAGGAGGACCGCAACCTGCGCCACGCCGCCGCCCCGTCCCTCCCGCCGGAGTTCACCCGGGAGATCGACGGGCTCCCCGTGGCCCGGG
Source organism: Actinomycetes bacterium (assembly GCA_021827225.1). The sequence continues at coordinate 3,334 of JAKAXG010000377.1, forward strand.
GGCTCGGTGCCTGCGGCACCGCCGCGGCCACGGGGGAGACGGTGGTCGTGGACGACATCATGGGCAGCCCCCTGACGGAGGCGTTCACCACGGTGGCGGAGCGGTTCGGCCTGGAGTCGGTGTGGTCCATGCCGCTCACGAACTCGGGGGGCTCGGTGGTCGGGACCATGGCGCTGTACCGCCGGCACCGCCACGAGCCCGACGCCAGGGAACGGGCCCTGGTGGCCGCGGCGGGCAATCTGGCGGCCCTGGCCATAGAGAGGCACCTGAACGAGAAGGCCCTGGCACTGGCGGCCCAGGTGGACCCGCTGACCCAGCTTCCGAACCGGGCCCGCTTCCTGCAGGAGGTGGCCCTGCGCCTGACGTCGAAGCGGGACGAGATCACGGTCATGTTCCTCGACCTGGACCGGTTCAAGTGGATCAACGACAGCCTGGGCCACCCGTCCGGGGACCGGATCCTGGTCGAGGCGGCCAACCGGTTGCGGGCGGTGGTGAGCGGTCGAAACATGGTCGCCCGCTTCGGCGGCGACGAGTTCACCGTCATGCTGGTCAACGCCAGCCCGGCCCGGGTGCTGGCCACCGCGGAGCGCGTGGAGCAGGCGTTCGCCGAGCCGTTCGAGCTCGACGGTGGGGAGTTCTTCCTCACCGTGTCGATCGGCATCTCCTCCAGCGGGGACGACGCCTACGCCATGATCCGCGATGCCGACGCCGCCATGTACGAGGCCAAGGACCGGGGCCGGGCCCGCCATGTCTGGTTCGACGAACGTCTACGGGACCGGGCCGTGGAGCGCCTCCGGGCGGAGTCGAGCCTGCGACGGGCCATAGAGCGGGCCGAGTTCGTGGTGCACTACCAGCCGATCGCGGAGATGGCCAGCGGCAGATGGAGCGGGGTGGAGGCCCTGGCCCGGTGGAACCACCCGAGCGGCCGGCTGGTGGGCCCCGGGGATTTCATCCCGCTGGCCGAGGAGACAGGCCTGATCCTCCCGCTGGGATCGCGGATCCTGCAGGCCACGCTGGCCGAGGCCCAGTCACTCGGCGTCGCCCGCGACGGCCTCACCGTGGCCGTCAACCTCTCGGCTCTCCAACTGTCAGATCCGACCCTGGCCGAGGAGGTGGCAGGGCTCCTGGATAGCTACGGCGTGCCGCCTTCATGCCTGGTCCTGGAGCTGACGGAGTCGGCCCTGATGGAGGACTACGACAACGCCCTGGGCGCCCTGAGGGACATCACCGCGCTCGGGGTGAGCGTCGTCATAGACGACTTCGGCACCGGCTACTCCTCCATCTCCAGGCTGAACGAGCTGCCGGTGAGCGGGATCAAGATCGACCGCTCCTTCACCGCCCGCATAGGCCACGACCCGACGGTCGACGCCGTGCTGGGCGCCATCGTCGATCTGGCCCACGCCCTCGGGCTCACCGTGGTGGCCGAGGGTATCGAGACGCCCCGGGCGCTGGAGCTGCTCCGCTCCCTCGGCTGCGACGGCGGCCAGGGCTACTACCTGGGCCGCCCGGTCCCCCACCCGCAGGCCCTGTCCATCCTCCGCGACAGCGTCCCTCCCATGCAGTAGCGCCACCCGCCGGCCTACCTGCTCACGCTGTGCAGCAGCAGGAGCGAACGGGCCCCCACCGTGACCATCCGGTCCTCACCGATCTCCGGGATCTCGCCCGGTTCGGCGCTGGTCAGAACCGAGAACCAGTAACCGCCACCCGGGGGGATCGTGAACTGCACGTCCTCCCAGTGGGCGTTCAGCAGCAGCAGGTACCGATCCCGGCTGGTCTCGCCGTCGGAGTCCTCGATGTGGCGGCCGTCGAGGGCGACGGCCAGGGAGTTGGTCGCCGGGTGCTCCCAG